>NZ_JBHFOM010000033.1:0-50810 GCF_053543955.1 Colwellia sp. E150_009 | reverse complement strand
ATATCTATGTTTAATCAATTTTCCTTGTTCTAAGCTCGCTAATGAAGCTCTGAGTTGGGAAGAAATTTAATCAAATTGGTATTAGTTTGAACCCAAGTTAATAATAAGTCTATTAAGTCATTCCCACTCAGCGAGAATAAACTTAATAGAATTAATGCTATAAAAATCAACAGAGTCAACTTGTGGTGTTTAAAGCAGAATAAGGCATCAAATACCCTGCTGACCGTTCATTACCTTAAAGGTAGTACAACAACACATAGGCCGAAAGTAACCCAGCAATCCATAAAGCTGTAGTTCCCACAGGCCAAGAACGGGCAAACATGCCGCGTTCTTTACTATCAGCCGTATGCGGTTGCCCTAAATATTTAACCGCTATATTATGCAATAATTTTTGTAAACCCGTTCTTTGTACAGCAATTATTTCAGCCAAAGAAGTAAAGACTCTCTCTAGCGCTTTAAATAAAGAATAACCTACACGTCGCCACAACCAGTCAGTATCTAAACTGATGGTCATAGTACGTTTCATTAACGGTAATAGTACAAAGAAAGCAAGACCTGAGAACAATAACAACTGCAAATAGAACAATACCTTGCCTATCGAATAAGGTACGTAATCTACTGGGTAAGGAAGCAGGCTATAAAGCAGCTCGGGGAAGATACCAAGTAAAATACATAAGCTAGCAAAGATTACCATCGCTAGCCCCATATTCCATGGCGCATCTTTAGGGCGTAAACCTGAATCTTTTTGAAAAAATACAAACCAAGGAAATTTAATTCCTGCATGCAGAAACACACCAGCAGAAGCCGCCGTTAATGCCATATATACCCACATTAAGTTCATATCTATGGCTGCCTGAGAAATCATACTTTTTGTCGTAAAACCTGACGTAAGCGGAAAACTAGAAATGGCTAAAGCACCAATAATTCCACAAGCACAAGTAAGCGGCATAGTGCGAAACAGGCCGCCCAACTCTATGCATTTATTTTTACCTGTGCGGTAGATAACCACACCAGCGCTCATAAATAACAAGGCTTTGTAAACGATATGAGCAAAAGCATGAGCCGTTGCGCCATTGAGTGCCATTTCGGTACCAACCCCTACAGCCACCACCATGAAGCCCACTTGGTTCACCACAGAATAGGCGAGAATACGTCGAACATCGTTCTCTAACAGAGCAAAGATGATGCCATACATCACCATAAACAGGCCAAGGCCAATCAGTACAGGTTCACCAGGGAACAACAATATCAGCGCTAATACGGCTGTTTTGGTTGTAAATGCTGAAAGGAATACAGAACCTGTTGGCGTAGCTTCTGGGTAGGCATCAGCAAGCCATGCTGAAACAGGCGGTGCAGCAGCATTAATTAACACACCAATGAGTATCATCCATGTACTAAAATCGGTTGCAAGCATAGGTTGTATTTGTACGCTTCCTGTATTAAGCACTACACCTACAATACCAATTTTAAGTACAACACCACCAAGAAAGTGCATTATCGCATAACGAATTCCTGCCGCCCTTGCGCTTGGGGTACCACCGCAAAATACAACCACGGTAGAAAATATTGCCATCAGTTCCCAATAAACAAACATGCTAATCAAATCGCCCGAAAAACACACGCCAATAGCACCCGCAGCATAGGCATAAGCGGCCGCAAGTTCATACCATTTAGCTATTCGATAGGAATAAAGACCTCCGACAAAAACCATAATGGCAAAAATAGTAGCAAATATGCGCCTTAGCGAGCTACCTTCGATAGGCTCTATAGTATAAGAGAGAAATTGTACTGTACTTTGCACACCATCGGGGATCTGCCAAATCGCCCAAAGCGTTAAAATAGGAGCTACTAATAAAACACCTGTACGTACGTGACCTTTTAGTAGCCCAATAAGTAAAGCGGCGATTAACAAGATAAACGCGGGTGGAAATGATTCAAACCCCATTACTGCCCTCCTCTACTATTGTTATTATTCAATTTAGGAGTGACTTTTTGTTTTGACGGTTGTGATGATTGTGGATGCTCATCATCATAATAATCCTCAGGGCGCTTTAACAGCAAACCTAATAACTTAGCTACCAACACCATAATTAAACAGCTAACAAACCCATAAATAGCGCCAAAACCAAACCAAGCATCGAAACCAAAATATCCCTTAACGTAAATAACGGTCTGTGCCAATACCACAAAGGCGAGTACAACACTTGCGCCAATCCATAATTTACGAATTGTTGACGGTCGCACTAACCAGTGTAAATTTGTTTCATCAGTCATTATTATCCCAGCCCCTTAACTATCTGGCTTTCAAGTTCGATAACAGGTGCATTAAACAAGAAGAAGCCTAGTGTTAACAACGCGGTTATACACAGTGCTATCACAGCTAGCAATGGAGCTTCACCATGTTCCTTTCCACCTTCTTTTTCTTGCTCAAACCAAACCATATATAAAATAGGTAAAAAGTAAGCTGCATTAAGCACCGTACTGCCAATGATGGTAAATATAGCCACTAAATTATTAGCTTCAAATGCACCAGCCAAAATATACCACTTAGAAACAAAACCTGCGGTTGGCGGCATACCAATCATACTCAGAGCACCAATAGTAAATGCTGCCATGGTCCATGGCATACGTCGCCCAATACCACGTAATTGAGCAATCTCAGTTTTTTTAGATGCGACATAAATAGCGCCTGCAGCAAAGAACAAGGTTATTTTACCAAACGCGTGGGCAACTATATGTAACGAGGCGCCAAGCTCAGCTAAAGGTTTAAAAATTGCGGCCGCCATAACAACATACGAAAGTTGGGCAATAGTAGAATAGGCCAAAAGGCGTTTAATATTAGTTTGCCGTAATGCAACCACACTTGCAGCAATGATAGTAAACGCTGCCGCATATAATAGCCATTGAGCACTAGAAGCTTCAAACAAAAATTCAATGCCGAACACATAAATAATAATTTTAGTAATTGCAAACACGCCCGCTTTAACAACCGCAACCGCATGCAGCAAAGCGCTTACGGGTGTCGGAGCTACCATAGCCGCAGGTAACCATTTGTGCATAGGCATTACTGCTGCCTTACCGATACCAAAGGCAAACAAACCGAGTAATAATCCTATTTCTGGATCATTCAACTTACCCGCGAGAATCCCCCCCTCGGTAAAATCACCAGTGCCTGCAACACTGTAAGTCCAAATAATTGCTGGTAAAAACAACGCAATAGAGGTACTGATCAAAACACCTAAATACACCCTTGCAGAACGCACGGTAGCAGCATCGCCTTTATGCGCTACTAAGGGATAAGTAGAAAGGGTTAATAATTCATAAAATAAAAATAACGTAAACAAGTTGCCCGCAAAGGCGATACCCATAGTAGCAGAAAGGGCCAAAGCAAAGCAGGCGAAAAATCGGGTTTGATTTTTCTCTTTATTACCGCGCATATAACCCACTGAATAGAGGGAATTAATAAGCCATAGTCCAGAAGCTAACGCGGCGAACAACATACCTAAAGGTTCAACCGTAAAGGCAATACTTAGCCCAGGCATCACCTGACTCACCTCTATTGAAGGGCGTCCACCGTCAATAATAACAGGGAGTAATCCCCAAACCACAAAGATCAAAGAAATTGACGTAACAGCCGTGGCTGCTTCCCGAATATTAGATCCTACACGTCCAGCAAGTGCTATTACCAAAGCACCAATAAGCGGAAGTATTATTGCCGTTAATATAGCTATTTCTGGTGTCATAATACGCCCTCCAGAAGCAATACCGCAGCACTATCGGCTAGTGCTAATGGCACTTGTGGGAATAGGCCAAAGTAAATATTTAGGATAGCCACTATACCTGTCACTAATAACAACTGTATTGGCGCCTCAGATATCTTAGCCTCTCCCGCTATAGGCTCTTGAAAATAAAGTGCCTCAATGATACGCCAAATATAAACCACCGCCATCAACGAACTAGCAAGAATAATAGCGACTAATAACCAACCCCAAGAGCCGCTTTGCAGCGCGGCATTAATAAGTAACCATTTGCTAATAAATCCTGCAGTACCTGGCACACCAATTAGGCTTAAACCACAAACAACGATAGCTGCGCACGTCCAAGGCATACGGGTAGAAGCACCGCCCAATTGGCTTAGACGTAAGTCACGATAATGATAAGCTATACAGGCAACACCAAGAAATAAGCCCCCTTTTGCCAATGCATGATTAAACAAATGCATAGCACTACTACTAAGGCCAGCGACGCTTACAAAACTAGCGCCAAGCAAAATATAGCCAATTTGAGCAATAGAAGATGAGGCTAATAATCTTTTAAGATGTCCTTCAAACATAGCAACCGCTGAGGCAACCAGTATTCCTAAAATAGCTAACGGTATTGCAAACATAGAGAACTGCACCACGTGTTCAATAAGATTTCCCTGAAATACCATATAATCAAAACGGAGCAATACATACAGTGCCACTTTGGTTGCACACGCAGCCAAAAAGGCTGTTACCATATGTGGCGCGTGCGTATATGCATTTGGTACCCATACATGCAGCGGAAATACTGCGGCTTTAAGCGCTAACCCTACAGTGATAAACCCAGCAGCAACAAATAACGGATTTATATCACTAACATTACCGATACGCGCATCAATATCTGCTAGGTTAAGGGTGCCAGTCATCATGTAGATCAGCCCAACCCCAATTAAATAAAACGTTGCCCCAATAGTACCCATCATCAAATATTTAAATACAGCAGGAAGTGCGCGACGATCAGGGCCGCCAGCAATCAATATATAACTTGCTAGTGAGGAAATTTCCATAAAGACAAAAATATTAAAGGCATCAGCAGCGACTACAATTCCTACCAATCCAGCCAATGCCAACAGCCAAGCTGAGTAAAAGAGTGGTTGACGTGCAGACTCAATTTGTTGGTCAATGCTGGGTTTAGCTGCAATCAATGCGGCAGCGCTAGCACCTGTCACCACCAATAACATCAACGCGCTAAACGCATCTACCATTAGCGTGATACCAAAAGGTGCTGGCCAACCGCCTACCGCATAGTCAACAGCCTGACCGTCTAAAACAGCTAAGGTAAGTGCCACCGCAATAGCAAAGCTCACCAGTGAAGTAGCCGTAGCGCCAGCCCATGCCAGACCTCGCGGTTGTAACATAACGATAATAGGTGCCGACAACATCGGCACCACAACTTGTAATACGGGAAGGTGTGCTAATAAATCCATAGTCGTTAGTCAGCGTCCAAAATTTCGTCTTCTTCTATCGTGCCATAACACTCATTAATACGTACCACGAGTGCTAAGCCCAATGCTAAGGTAGATACCCCCACAACGATGGCCGTTAATATCAGTACCTGCGGTACAGGGTTAGAAAATATTTGATCATCTACACCTGCTGTTATGATGGGAGCCGTACCGCCTTCCACTTTATCCATGGTGATATACATAAGAAACACAGCCGATTGAAAGATAGACAACCCAATTAATTTTTTGATCAAGTTGGTTTTACTAATAACCGCATACAAACCCACAGTTAAAATAATTGCGAACACCCAATAATTGAAATAACCCAACAGTTCTAATAGTTTCATGAAAAACTCTCTCGGGCGGCAAATGCATGGTAAATTGACAGCAGAGCACCGCAAACAGCCATGCCAACACCGGCCTCAATAAATAAAATACCCAACTGTTGCCCTACTACAGGGTCAGTAGCTAGCACAGAATAATCTAAAAAAGCGCCTCCCATTAATATGCAGGCGACTCCCACACCACCATATAAAAGTGCGCCTCCTACAACCATACCAAGTAATACCGAGCGAGGGATTGCTCGTAAAGCAGAAGACTCTCCTTCTAACAATGCGTACAGAATCACACCTGTAGCAATAATTGCTCCTGCCTGAAAGCCACCACCTGGTCCGTATTCACCATGAAATTGCACATAAAGACCAAAAAGTACAATAAACGGGATCAGTAGCCGACCAACCACTTGGGGTATCAAATGATGGCGTAGTCCACTTTCCTTTTTTATCACCTGATTAGTTTTTTTTGTTGGCTTTACACTAAGGATAAATAAAACACCAATACAGGCCGCGAAAACAACAAATACTTCGCCAAGCGTATCGTAGCCACGAAAGCTACCAAGAATTGCCGTAACTACATTAGGAATATCAATATACTCAGGGGTTTTTTCTAAATACCAAGGCGCTACATGTTGGTGCACTGGAGCATCAGGATCACCAAGACGAGGTTTATCAAAGGTTGCGTAAATAATTAATAACGCTAAAACACCAACAGTACAAAAAGCAACCCAACGACTACCTTCACGAGGTTTTTCCCGATCATCAGTTAAAGATAAAGCACAAAGAAAAATTACTGTGGTTATTCCAGCACCAACAGCTGCTTCGGTTAACGCTACATCAGCAGCATCTAGAATGAAAAAGTTAGCCGCCATTAACAAACTAAATATAGAGGTTAGCATTACCGCAACAAATAAGTTTTTAGCGCGCACAATAGCAATAGCAGTAATAACAAGTAAAGAAAGCAGAAAAACCGCAAAGATAAATATCATTTTAACTTATTCTCCTGAGGTTCATCACTCGCAGATCCAACGTCAGGCTTAAGTCCAGATAACAATGCAGCATTGGCTAATGCATAAGTTGCAGTAGGCCCAGTTAACAGCAGAAACACCATGATAGCGAACAATTTTAACGTTGCCAATGACAAGCCAGCCTGTAGCATGATACCAGAAAAAATCAAAATATTGCCCATAGAATCAGTAAGGCTGGCCGCATGAATTCTGGCATAAAAGTTTGGCAACCTCAGTCCACCAATACCACCAATCAATACACAAGCACCGCCTAGTAAAAGTAAAATCCAGCTTAGAATATCGAGGATAATATCAATCATCTTGAGTCTCCGACTTTTTTCTAACTCTGTTTTGAAAATATTCTAAAACTGCAAGCACACCAACCATATTAACTAAGGCATAAGCCAAGGCAAGATCGAGAAAGTCAGGTCGCCCATAAAGAAAAGCAATAACTGACAACAATAATACCGTTTTAGTACCGAATACATTAACCGCTAATACACGGTCGTAAACGCTTGGCCCCATTAATGCCCGCACTAAAGCCAACACCATAGTTATTAAAATAGCAATAGAAACAACTATATACATTTTTATTTACGCTCCAAAGCCGCAGCTCGTCGATTGGCCTCACCCTTTTGTAATTCGCTTGCACTTTCAGCCGTTAAACAATGAACTAATAATTTTCCTTTGTGTAGATCCAAAGTGACTGAACCTGGAGACAAAGTAATTGAATTCCCCAGAATCACATGACCTACATCGGTTTTAGTTTCAGCTTTAAGTTCAACCACAGTTGGGCTTATAGAAAGTGAAGGTTTTAGAATCACTTTAGCCACATCAATACTCGAAAGCGTAATTTCTCGCAGCAACCACAACCAATATCTAGGCAAACGAGGAATGAGTCTAAGCATAGCTTTATGATGGCGAAAAAAACCCATTCTATGAGCCAAGTAAACACTAAGCGCACAAGAAAAAGCACCCAGGCCTAGCAGCAGTGGCTTATACAGTCCTGACCAAAGTAGCCAAGAAATTGCGAGAACCAACAGCAAAAGTAATATAGATAATAATTGTGCCTTGCCACTTTGAAGCACGTAATTAGGTCGCATCAATTTCATTCTTCACAGGGGTAGTTTTTTAATAGTGACTGATAGACGAACTCCATAGCGGGTTCGTTTGTATCACGATTCTCTGATTTAACTTGTTGAGCAGCCAAATCGTCGACGACAACATTAACAACTTCTCGCAGTGGTAGCGGATCACCAAGACAAAAACCAGCTAAGTTAGCAGCTCTAGAACGCTCTAAACGGCTTGGTATTCGAGTGCGAATTGCGCGTTCAGTAAAGGTTTCCTTACTAGAATGAGTACTTTCAGCATTGAGCATAACTCGAGCATCAGTTGCTATTGCACCATCGATAAAACCTTGAATATAGCGGACACAATATTGAGCATCAGCACCTTCTGGTTCATTAACAATAAATTCACAGTGTGCTGTAAGTTCCTTAGCCGTTAGTACTTCTAATGCCTTAACTGGCGATGCTGACAACAACTGACCACCCAACAAAATAACAAGCATTAAGGGAAAAATATTATTTGGCATATTAACTCCAACTCTTTTCGTATATTTCAGTTATATCTAATTATTCATAGCAATGAAAGTCGATTTTAGTTGTGTACTTATCAACAAAAAGTTGACAATTAATGATGTAATGATAAAAATTAGGTCATCTAAAAATCTAGGAAATCACATGGCGAAGCTTAATTATCATCACTTGCAATATTTTCATGCGATAGCAACACATGGCAGTATCGCTGAGGCATCCAGAGCTATGCATATTACGCCACAAACATTGAGTGCTCAGCTAAATTTATTAGAAGCCCAACTAGGGTATAGCTTATTTATTCGAAAAGGTAAACGTTTGGTGCTGAATGACATGGGTCACATAACGTTAAGTTATGCACAAGAAATATTCAGTTTAGGTGATGAATTGATTCATTCATTGAAAAACCATTCAACTGATTTTTCTTTTCGATTTTCTATCGGCGTTACTGATGTCATTGCGAAAGTATTTTCATTTAATTTATTAAAAACAATCTACACTATGGACGACTCTATTAAGTTAGTCTGTAAAGAAACAAGCTTGGACGTATTATTTGGCGATTTAGCGGTAAATAAACTTGATGCGGTACTAAGTGATACCTCATTGCCAACAGGATCTCCTTTAAAAGCCTACAGTCACCTTGTAGGTAAATGTGGTATTACTTTTTTTGCTCATAAAGATCTAGCTAAATCCCTCACTGCTAACTTTCCATACTCACTTGACGGTAAGCCATTTTTTACCGCAGGAGAAGGCTCTAATCAACACTTAAGTGTCGTTTCTTGGTTTAATGAACTGAATATATCCCCTAAAATAATAGGTGAACTTGACGATTCAATGTTAACTATGTATTTCGGCGAATCTGGCTATGGTGTTTTTTGCGCCCCAACTATCATTGAAAATTATGTAACAGAGCAATTTGATGTTGAGATTATCGGCAAAACAACAGAAATCAGTGAGCATTATTATTTAATATCACCCGAACGAAAGGTAAAACACCCCGCAGTTCAACATTTATTAACTGAAGGAAAAAAATTATTTAACAAACCTAATAGTTTAAAAATTTAATTTTTCTGATCTGAGTCGATAAGAAAAGCGACTTACCAAAAAGCTTACTGACACTAAGCTATAAACTTCCACCATAAAAAGAAAATACTAAAAGACATTAACACGACTAAACAAGAAAAAAGGATACTTATTTAGCCGCATATGAATTTTAATGCAACTTATTTTTATCATGCTAATCATTTAGTTAAATATGATAACATTATTTGAGGGAGCTCAATCGCTAATTCTTCACCGTCTATATCACAGGCAATGGCAGGCGTAAGAGTAGGATAAAGCACTTTGTCTAATAAGCTGTTAATAATCATAAAAATAACAATGCTAGCTACATTAGACGGATCTTTTGCGGTAATTTCTTGCTTAAAACTTAAAATTATTGCAGATAAACGTTGGTAAATTAATTGTCGATCAACCGATTTATCTGAATCAAGTATCTCTGAATGAAGTCTTGAATTTAAATGCAACGTTCTAAAGACACTTTTACGTGTTGTAATGAACTGATAAGTTTCAATAGATATTATTTCAATGGCTTCTTTTAAATTAGCAAATTTCATTAACTCTACATCAGTAACCCAGTGAGCAAGGTCATTGCCAAAATCTTGATAGAGTAAGGGTAATAATGATTCTTTATTTTTAAATCGACGGTAAAAAGTACCCACAGAGACACCTGCATGCTCTGCCAATTCTTTAATCGTAATATGTTCAAAAAACTTACCTTCTAAAAAAAAATATAAAGAATTTAACAGTTTATGTTGTGTATCTTGACTTCTTTGTTGTTTCGGTAAGAAAACATTTTTTGTTTGCATCGTTATCGGTGTATATCATTTAAGTCTTAAAACTAGCGTAATGATGCGACTTTTTAATAAAAACAGCAATACAAAAATTAAATGGAATAATTGCTTCGCATACCGTTGCCATTTTTATATTGCGGTTAATTTACCATGACTTATTTAGCTTGTGCCATATAGTCAAGTGTCAGTTGAGTTAAAGTTGCTGTACCCGTTTTAAATGATGACTCATCAGCAAAAAAATAAGGCGAGTGATTACTGGCCGCTTTTTTTGCATCTTTGTCATGGGGAGTACCACCTAAAAAAACAAACAAACTAGGTACTTCAAGCGCATAAAAAGAGAAGTCTTCTGCGCCTGTAATTTTTGACATCACGGTAACGTTCTCTTTTCCTGCAGCTTTTTCTAAGCTCGGTAACATTTGTGCAGTTAAATCAGGGTTATTAACAGTAACAGGATAACCTTGATAAATATCAACTTCTGCCTTTGCGCCTGACGATAAGGCAATATGTGTTGCTGTTGTTTTAATTTTTTCAAAGATCTGTTGTCGATTATCCATGTCAAAATTGCGAATAGTACCGACCATTTCAACTTTGTCTGGAATAATATTATTACGCACACCACCTGAAATTTTACCAAAAGACACAATAGCAGGCTCTTTAGTAATATTAATTTGTCGGCTAACAATCAAGTTAACACCATTTACAATCTGTGCTGCAGAAGCAATAGGATCTACGCCATTCCAAGGTGTAGAACCGTGTGTTTGTTCACCATGCACTGTAATTTCAAATCTGTCTGCACTTGCCATAAATGGCCCGCTTCGATAACCTATAACGCCAGCATTAAGGCTAGAAGTTATGTGTAGGCCAAAAGCAACATCAGGTTTATAACGCTTAAATATTCCTTGTTTCAACATAAGCTCAGCGCCACCTTCTTCACCTTTTGGGGCACCTTCTTCTGCAGGTTGAAACACAAACATTACATCGCCATTAAGCTGCTCTTTCATACCAGCCAGTACTTCTGCGGCTCCCATCAACATAGCGACATGAGTATCATGACCGCAAGCATGCATAATTCCAACATCTACACCACGATAGTTAGTTGTTTTTGTTGATTTAAAAGGTAAGTCTACCTTTTCGGTGACGGGTAATGCATCCATGTCAGCACGCAGCATTACCGTTGGACCAGGCTTCGCTCCTCTTAAAATTGCGACAACCCCAGTATAAGCAATATCAGTTTCTACCTCCATACCAAGGTTTTTTAAATGTTTTGCAACAATGCCAGCAGTGCGAGTTTCTCTATTGCTTAATTCAGGGTGCTTGTGAAAATCTCGTCGCCACTCAATAACTTTACTTTCGACATTTTTAAGTAGCTTAGCTTGTTCACTGGGCATCGCATTTATGCCAAATGAGGCCAGTAAACTGATAGCAATACTGTAAGATAAAATTGTTTTTTTAATCATTGTCTCATTATCCTTATTGACTCTTAATTATTGTGATTATTTGCATTCAATGTCGAAATGTTAATAACAAGTTTAATATCTAACCCAGTTTCAACGAACAGCCCAGATAGTTCACTTTCCCAGCGTTAATCAACATTTTCTGTAACGCCATTATTTTTCATACTAACGAGCAATGACTCAAACGTAAATAAATTAATATTTGTATAACAAATTGAAACCTTCGTTACAATTTACCCAAACACAAGTATAAATGTAAATGTAAATTCACATAATTTTGCAAATTAAATTAATTATGCTAATTTAGCCTAGAGTTCAACCATGAATAAAAGGGTAAAACTACCCATTTAAGGAACAATGATGAATAAAACAACGTGGGTAGCATTAATAATTGCACCACTCATTTCAACAATGACATTGGCTAAAAACGAGCCGACTTTACAGCTAGAAGATGTTTTTACCCTAGAGTATGCTTCTGGACTTGCTATCAATGCTGACGGTGATGAAGTCTATTTTGTTCGTAACTACATGGATATTCAAAGTGATAAAAAGCTTGGGAATATTTGGAAAGTAGATAAAGAAAAAAATTTAACGCCTGTCACTAACGGTCTTCATGTTGACTATTCACCCACACTGTCTCCTGACAACACAAAATTGGCTTATATTTCAACCGCCAGTGGTAAACCTCAAATTCACATGAAGTGGTTGAAAACAGGTGAAACAGGGCAAATGAGTCACTTTAGTAACCCTCCTTCGAATTTAAGTTGGTCTCCTGATGGTAACACCTTAGCCTTTACTATGTTTGTTGACAGTAAACCAAAAAACGTAGTATCACTACCAGGTAAGCCAAATGGTGCCAAATGGGCTAAGCCAGCAGTGTATATTGATAAAATGCACTATCGTTTTGATGGCGTAGGCTTCAATAAAGCAGGTAAACGTCATATATTTGTTATGTCGTCTGACGGAGGTAATGCACGTCAACTAACGCATGATGATTTCAATCATAATCAAAAAATGAGTTGGAGCAAAGATGGCAGCCAACTATTTTATTCAACTAATAAGCGTTTAGATAAAGAACTTGAGTGGACCGATAGTAATATTTACGCGATGAATATTGAAACACTTGAAGTTAAAGCATTAACAGACCGTAATGGACCTGATTTTAAGCCTATTGTTTCACCTAACGGTAAACTGATTGCGTATTTAGGATCTGATCAAAATTACAAAAACTACGAAAATACTGAACTTTATATCATGAATATTGATGGCTCAGATAAGCGTTCTATTACGGCAGGTTTTGACCGTTCAATTAATAACATTCAATGGGGAAAAGATAACAAAACTGTTTATATCAGTTATCACGACAAAGGAGAAACCTATGTTGCTTCTCAATCATTAAGTGGTAAACGTAAAATAGTTGCGAAAAATATCGGCGGACTTTCCTATGGCCGACCGTACAATGGGGGTGAATTTGTTGTAGCCCAGAATGAAACAATTGCCTTTACTTATTCCCACCCTCAACGCCCTGCAGATATAGCCATAGCTAAAAAGGGTAAAACCACTCAACTCACTACACTTAACGAAGATGCTCTTGGTTACAAAACTTTAGCTACCATCAAAGAAATAAATACAAAATCTTCATTTGATAATCGCAATATTCAGGCTTGGGTTGCATACCCTCCTGGTTATGAAATCGCTAAAAAATCAGGTGAAAAATTTCCTTTAATTTTAGAAATTCATGGTGGTCCTGTAACGAATTACGGTCCTCATTTTTCGACAGAAATCCAACTGATGGCAGCAAAAGGCTATGTTGTGGTTTACGCTAATCCAAGAGGTAGTGATAGTTATGGTAAAGAGTTTTCCCAAACGATTCATAATAATTACCCAAGCCATGATTATGATGACTTAATGTCAGTTGTTGGTAATGTTATTGAACAAGAAGCCATTGATAAAAATGCTTTATTTGTTACAGGTGGCTCTGGCGGCGGCGTATTAACAGCATGGATCATTGGACATACAGACCGATTTAAAGCAGCCGTTGTTGCAAAACCCGTTATTAATTGGTTTAGCTTCGTATTAACGACCGACATTTACCCGTATGTTATTAAAAACTGGTTTAGCAAAATGCCGT
Organism: Colwellia sp. E150_009; assembly: GCF_053543955.1. Taxonomy (NCBI): domain Bacteria; kingdom Pseudomonadati; phylum Pseudomonadota; class Gammaproteobacteria; order Alteromonadales; family Colwelliaceae; genus Colwellia; species Colwellia sp. E150_009. Next base: position 37,187 of record NZ_JBHFOM010000033.1, on the reverse strand, counting down.
GGGAAGATAGCGCTCATTACATGAAGTTATCACCCATAAGTTATGTGGGCAATGTCAGCACACCAACTATGTTACTTACAGGTGAAGCAGATCAACGTACACCAATTGCTGAAACTGAACAATTTTATCAAGCGCTAAAATTACGCAACGTTGATACGGCTATGGTCAGAATACCAGATGCTCCTCATGGTATTTATAAACGACCCAGTAATTTAATGTCTAAAGTTTCTCATATATTATGGTGGTTTGAACAATATCGAAACACTAAGTAATACCAATTTGACTACAGTATAAATGTGTAAACTAAGGCTAAGAGCTTACTTATACCATTAGTTTCATTAAGTTTGTGATCTTGTTGTGCATAGGAAAAATAAATCAGGGCAAGACGCTTGATTGAGCAATAGCAGGCTATTGGGATTGAGAGCAACGCCGCCATGGAGTATTTCAACTAGCACAAGTGGGCAATAATTTAGTGAAATTGGTATTAATAGTATTCTCTTAGCCATGGCAATAATCATGTCATTATTGTTTGTAGATAACACCGTTTTTCATTACAAAGCTTACCTTTTCCATTAAGGAAATATTTTCAACAGGATTACCGTCAACAGCAATAATATCAGCTAAATAGTCTGACTTAATTTGCCCCAAAGAACGTTGTTGCTGTAGCAAACTAGCACTATTAATAGTTGCAGCTTGAATAGCTTGCATTGGCGTCATACCGTAAGTTACCATGCGTGAAAATTGCTTACCATTGTCACCGTGTGGGTAAATAGCGGCGTCTGTTCCAAAAACCATTTTAACACCCGCTTTTGTTGCTTTACGAAAGCTTTCACGTTGTGCTTTTGATACTAGCTTTTCTTTATTAATATTTTCTTCAGGTACACCATTTGCAGCACCAAACGCTAATGTGTATTCCGTATTATAAATATCGCACGACATAAAAGTACCATGTTTTAACGCGAGCTTAATGGCTTCATCATCGAGGAAACTACAATGCTCGATTGAGTCGATGCCTGCGCGAATAGCTGCTTTTATACCGCTAGTACCATGTGCATGCGCTGCTATAATTAAACCGCGTAAATGCGCTTCATCAGCAGCGGCTTTCATTTCTTCTTCCGTTAGCTGTTGAACACCCACTTTAGTACCTTTAGAAAAAACGCCACCTGTAGCACAAACCTTAATGGTATTGGCACCATACTTAATGTTCTCTCTGACTTTAGTTCTTACCGCCCAAGGGCCATTGGCTACACCACCAGCAATACTTTTTGCCTCCGGAGGAGAAAAATTATCGTCACAATGGCCACCCGTAATGCTAATAGAATAACCAGCAGCCCAGATACGAGGCCCTAGTATTTCACCCGCATTAATACCATCACGAACCCCAATAATTGAATACCCTGAAGCGCCTAAATTACGTACCGTTGTAAAACCTGCTAGCAAGGTTTTTTTAGCATTCTTGACTGCTTTTACTGTTTGACGTGGTACTGAATTACCCCTTGCGGCTAAAAAGTTATCTTCGGCATCACTATGTAAATGTACATGCATATCCATTAAACCAGGCATTAATGTTTTACCTTGCAAATTAACAATATTAGCGTCTTGCGCTGCTTTTACACTTCCTTGTTTACCCACTTTGATAATTTTATTACCGTCGACCAATACCGCAACATTTTTAATAAGTTTACCTTTTTCAACATCAACATAAGCATCTGCGTTTATTAAAATTTGTTGTGCCATCACACTAGATGTGGCAAGCAGTGCTGTCACAACACTAAGTAATCGAAAAGATCTCATTTTATATTCCTGTTGGTTATTATTAAGTATTCAGCTCTATTGACATTGAACCTTCAGTTTTGTTACCACTCTTATAGATTAACCACATGTAATTATTGACTATTTCTGTTTGTAAACCTTGCCTCCTTTCATAACAAAGTCAACATCGAGTAACTCTTCAATATTTTTTAATGGGCTAGCATGAGTAGCAATAATATCGGCAAACTTTCCTTGTTCAATGGTGCCCAATTTGTCACTCATTCCAATAAGGTCTGCCCCATTAACCGTGGCAGATTTTAAAATGTCCGATGTACTCATGCCTGCTTGATGCATTAACACGGCTTCTTGAGCATTGATTCCATGCTTTGATACCCCACTGTCAGTACCAAAAGCAATTTTTACACCTGCTTTATAAGATGCCTCAAAATGTTCTTGCATATCACCCCCAACACGGAGCGCTTTTGCCCTAACAGGCGCAGTCATAAAGTCTGATGTTTTCGCCATGTTCACAACCGTTGCTCCAGCGAGTAACGTTGGCACTAAATAAGCCCCAGATTGTTTAAATAGCTTAATCGTTTCTTTATCAGCGTAGCTACCATGCTCAATACTATCGACACCAGCCCGCAATGCTGCATTAATTCCTTCAGCAGCATGAGCATGACTTGCCACTTTACGACCAAGACCATGAGCTGTATCAACAATTTCTTTTAGCTCATCGTCAGTCATTTGTTGCCCCGTACCTGTGCTTGTATCAGATAAAACACCGCCCGTTGAAGCTACTTTAATAATATCAGCGCCATATTTAATCGCTTCGCGAGTCATTTTTCGACATTCAAAAGGACCATCACAAAGCATTTTAGATGATTTCATTTCCAGTAAATCAGGTGCCATTCCATCAACATCTAAATGCCCACCAGTAATTGATATTCCTGCTGCGGCAATAATACGCGGCCCCTCAATCCATCCTTTATTTACGCCATCTCTTAAGGCATACATTTGTTCAGGCTTGCTCAATAAATCACGTACGGTAGTAAAGCCCGCCATCAAGGTTTTTTTGGCGTAACTCACACTCTTCATTGCTACATCGGCGTCAGATAGCTTAACGGTATCTTTGATGTTGTCTGGACCAAGTTCTCCTTGCAAATGAACATGCATATCCATTAAACCAGGCATAACAAAGCTGTTAGATAAATCGATAAAAGTTGCGTCTTTATCAAAGGTTTCCGCATCAATATAACCTTTTTTTACCGCTATAATGATCCCTTCTTTCACAACAATCGTTTGATTTTTTAAAGGTGATTCACCTGGAACCGCAAGTAGCTCACCTGCATGTATCACTTGAGTAGCAGCAATAGCTGATTGACTCAATGCAGAGGATAAAATGACAGCGAGCAGAGTGGGTAGATGTTTAACTATTTTTTTAAATTCATATTTAGTATTTGTCATGTTATTTACCATTTATATTTAGACGTTCTTTTTGTATCATTAATATACCTACTATAGCTAACACAAGCTAAATGTAAATATTGATTCACATAAGTTAACATAAAAATAAATTTTATTTGTTTAGCATAAGGCTTAATTAGGAAGAATTGATTGCAATGTTTGCTTGAAGCTAAAAATGATATAGTAGTTTGATAATAAAGGAGTTATGTAGTTCTAATTACCGAATAACTTTATCGTTAATTGTAAGTTAAGCTGTTTTTAAAGTAGCGGATATTTATACCGACTTTATAGTCACGCACTTTACACCATGTGTTTACGTTAATCCTATTTCTATATAACGATTTAGTTTGTCATTGTTCAGTCGCTGTGGTGATATTTTATCTACTATATCAAGCGCTTGGTAAGTTTTAGTTAGGCCAGCTTTATCATCAAGAGAGAATTTTTCAAAAGAATCGGTATTAATAGTATCTTTTAATATTACGAGCGTATTAGCTAAAGACGCTTTAAAATCAGGTTCTACTTTTGCTTTTTCAATATTGCTTAACATGGTTTGAGCAGTTGATAATGCGTCTTTCAATAGAGTGATAATCTCGCTTTCTTCCGCTATATTTTCTGGATCAGTATTATCATCTTGACTCTGCTCAGTTTCTTCAACACGTGATAAAAAGTCACCAATAAAGCTAACAAGTGTTTGATTAGGCGTTTCTTCTGCGCTATCTATACTCTGCGTTGACAGTTCAGCCCCTGTTAGTCGAGAATAATCTTCTTTAGAGATAAGCCCTAGCTGATAAACACGCTCTTTTAATGCATCAATATCATTAAATTTTAAATCACCATGACTAAAAAATTCACGACTTAATAAATCAATTTTTTGAGCTCTAGTACTTAAATAGAGACTAGCATTATCCCCTCCGAGCTGCTCTGTTTTCTCTATTGCTGTTTGCTTATTTTCAGCAATAATTTCATCAACACTGGAAGGGGTTGATGAAATAGATGCATTAGTATTGAATAAATTACTATAAATATTATTGATCATTATCATCACGCTTAACAAAAATTTGACATAGTTAATCTAATGCAAACTTTGTTCCGAGATTATACTAAACTCACTTTATACTTATTTCAGGCAATCAGAATTGTTGACTTATTTGATGCAAATTAAGTTTAGAGCTGCAAGGAATTTTACAAAGTTTACTATAAGTTTTTATTGTCAAATCTGGTTTGAATGAAGGAGGATAACCCCCGAATAATCGCTTACTGACAATGAAAATAATGGCTTACAAGCCTAATTCCTTGTTTTCAGTGACATCCGAGGTGTTAAAATTACATGATCTTTATACATCGAACGTATCATTTTCAAATTATGCTACTACTCACTATCTTGAAACTTACCAGTCATGAGGGCAGGCATCGCAGCCTTGCATATAGGCATCCTGAAAAATAGCATACCTTTTGATTACTCCATCCATTACGGCATCTTTAAGATCAGCATTATAAAACTTGGCTTCCTGTAAATTGGCATTGGATAAATTAGCACGAGTAAGATCTGCCTTAGCAAACCAAGTCATCTCAAAGTTAGCCGACTGTAAGTCTGCATCAATAAGTTTAGCACCACTCAACCGAGCAAATTCAAAATTACCACCACGCAAGTTAGCATTATTTAACTTAGCACCTTGAAAAAATGCAGCCCAAGCTTGCACTGATTCTAGGTTTGCCCCGCGTAAATCGGCCCCTTTGAGGTTAGCATGACGAAGATCAGCCCGCACTAAATTTGCCCCGCGTAAATCGGCTCGTGCTAAGTTGGCGTTGCTTAAGTTAGCATGGCGTAAATCAGCATTACGCAAATCAGCACCAACGCAATTAGTTTTGGGCATTATGATACAACTGCCTATCTGTCGTTCAGAGTTACCTTCTGCTTGAACAGACTGGCTACTGGCATTTAGCAAAAATAATACAAAACAAATTCGTTTAATAATCATCTTTATTTCCCTAAGTGGTAAGCACAGCCCAGTATTCTGGCCTGTGCTAATATTGACTATCGATAAAACTTAATTTAATTAAGCAGGGCTCTATCTTTTACCCACTTAGGCACTTTGAATACCCAGAAGGAGCCACCTTGAGATACTGGTTTGGTTAGATCTGCCATACCACCGCCCCATAAAGGTACCGCACCACCGTATCCAGATGCTACACCAACATATTGCTCACCGTCCATTTCCCATGTGATAGGACAAGAAATGATGCCGCTGCCCGTCTGGAATTTCCAAAGTTCTTCACCTGTTTTGGCGTTAAATGCCTTAAAGAAACCATCGCCAGTACCAGTAAACACTAAGTTACCTTTAGTTGCTAATACCCCAGCCCACAAAGGTAGTTTTTCTTTATGTTGCCAAACAATTTTACCGCTCACAGGATCAATAGCTCGAAGATTACCAACGTGATCATCGAACATACGTTTAATATTAAACCCTTGTCCTAGATACGCAGAACCTCTATCGTATTTAACTTTTTCGGTCCAATAATCTTCTTTCCAATGGTTGGCACCTATATAGAATAAGCCTGTATCTTGGCTGTAAGCCATAGGGTTCCAATTTTTAGCCCCTAAAAATGGTGGTGATACCTCAATAGTTTTACCACGTTTTTCCCCAGGTTCAGGTTTTGGCGGACGCTGACCTTCTACCTCTACAGGGCGACCAGTAACAGGGTCAATATGCGTAGCCCAAGAAATATTTTCAACAAATGGGAAAGCTTTAATAAATTTACCGTCTTCTCTGTTAACTACGTAGAAGAAGCCATTACGATCGGCATGAGCAGTCGCTTCAACAACTTTACCATTTTCTTCATATTCAAATAATACTAGTTCATTATTACCAGAGAAATCCCATGCATCATTAGGGGTATGCTGATAGAACCACTTCACTTCACCCGTGGAAGGATCAACACCAACTTGTCCAGAAGTATAAAGACTATCATAATCTTTTGGTTCGCCATCTTTGCCAGTACGTGCCCAACCGTTCCATGGTGCTGGATTACCTGCACCAATAATAATAGTATTATTAGCAACATCAAAACTAGCACTTTGCCAAGGCGCACCACCACCATGATGCCAAGCTTCGACTAATTCACCATTTTCATCACGAGGCCAAGAAGGCGCTCTCACATCCCCCGTTGGTGTACTTTCTTTACCATTGATACGCCCCATATGCCCTTCAACAAAAGGACGCATCCAGATCTCTTCCCCCGTTTCTGGATCTCGCGCAAATAATTTACCAACAACGCCAAATTCATCACCAGAAGAGCCATGAATTAACATAACACGACCCGTTTTTTTATCTTTAATAATTGTTGGCGCACCCGTCATAGTATAGCCAGCTTTGTGATCACCAAATTTTTTGCTCCAAACTCTTTTCCCTGTCTTTTTATCAAGTGCGACAACTCGCGCATCTAGCGTACCAAAATAAACTTTATCGCCATAAATTGCTGCCCCACGGTTAACCACGTCACAACAAGGACGAATATCTTCCGGTAAACGATGACTATAAGTCCATAACTTCTCACCTGTACGTGCATCCATTGCAAAAATACGAGAGTAAGAAGCTGTTACGTATAATACACCATCATGATATAACGCTTGAGTTTCTTGGCCTCGTTGTTTTTCATCACCAAATGACATAGTCCATTGCGGCACCATTGCTTTAATAGTGTCGGTATTGATCTGCGTTAAGTCGCTATAACGTTGTGCTTTAACACCCATGCCATAACCTAATACATCAGTCGTTGTTTCTTGATCACTAACGATATCATTCCAAGTCACCTTGTCTGACTTAGCTTGCACTGTTGAAACAACGCTTGCCAATGCCATAGTTGCAATGGCTATTGCAATACGGCTACGTGTTCTTTTTTTATGTTTTAACCCTTGTTGGGAGTTTTGTGCTTGTAATTGCATATTATTTCCTCAATTAATGGTAGCTATTCAGCTAGGTAAAAAACTATTTCCTTAATAAAAACTATGAAGCATCTACTACAAATATGTATGGCTTGTCACAGTGAAGGATCTCTTATTTTTGTTTGCGTTTTCGTTTTCGTTTTAAAGTAAGTCTTCCATTCCAATTTAACCATCGTGTTCTATCATTTCATCTAGTAGGAGTAATCATGTGCCTTTTACTAAATCGCTACTGCTCTTTGTAATACCTATCACCCTATTTTATTTAAATCACAATGCTTCCTTCGGTTAAATATTAATCGTCTTATTGGTAATTACGCTATAGGAATAATTCCTTTTAGTAAGCTGTTTTGAAGAATGATTAAACAAAGCTAATATTAAAAATAATTAATATTTATCAAATACTAACGAGTAATAATACTTTAGTATGAATTAACCTATTCTAAGGAATAATTAAAAGGCATCTCCAAAAGTATTACTCATATAGTTCTTAAGATTTATGTTTTAACGATAATGTTTTTTATCAGATAAATTTGCTGATAATTTTTATCAGTTTCTGCTAAAGGGCTATTCCTTAAACTGACATTGTGAAGGTTTGTGGATATTGTTATTTAACAAAGGCACGGTGGACATTTGTCACTGATTTTCTTGGTAAGTAAACGACGGTGTAACTTTATAGTCACTTAACAAAGTGATAGATAATTAAGACTAAGTAATGAGAAAATTAGTCTTATAGTTGCATGGTGACGGCAGTAATTGTGGTTTTAAGATGATAATAGAATAAGTAATTAATACTTATAGCATTAGCAGAAAAGGGTACAAATCGTCTCCCTATTCAATCTATAAAAGGAACAAATTATGAACTCATCTATTAACAAAAAACAATTACAATGAATAGGTTAAGGCTCTGTAAGTTACTAGTAATATTAAGTTTATTCTTGCTGGTATCAACTTTCTCTTTTGCATTGTCAACCAAGTCGCCTAATGACTGGCAAAAAATTTTCCCTCATGCAACGTCTATTGGCAATAAACAATCTTCACCACCTGTTTGGCCAGTATATCAAGAAGATAATATTATTGGTTACCTGTTTCACTCGATAGACGTTGTTGCACTACCAGCTTTTTCTGGTAAACCTGTAGATATGCTAATTGGTATTGATCTTGAGGGTAAATTAACTGGTATTCAAGTTGTTGATCACCAAGAGCCAATATTTTTACATGGTTTAGGTGAACAACCACTGTTCAATTTTGTTAAACAATATGCAGGACTGTCCATACGAGATAATATCAAGGTAGGTAAAGCATCTAACAGTGCTCATGTAGTCATAGATGGAATCACCAAAGCAACAATATCTGTAGTCGTCATTAATGAAACGATATTGCTATCATCATTGAATATTGCTCGTAAAATTCTTGATGGCTTTGTCACTAAAGACATAGCTAAAACCTCAAAAAACTATCAACCACTAGATTTTCAAACATTACTAAGCGAAGGCTACATTGCTAATTTAGAGTTGTCAGAAGCTCAGTTGGTTAAAGCGTTTGATGATGATGAAATAACCAAAAAGTTAAACCTACCTAACGAAAGAAACCTATCATCAGTAGTTGATTTACGTTTCGCTTACCTTAACCCTCCTATGATAGGTAAAAACCTATTAGGTGACGATTACGAACGACTAATGGAACAACTTAAAGACGGAGATCACGCAATTGGTGTTTGGTCTTATGGTTCTTACCATCATGTAAATGAAGATTTTATACCTGCCTCGATCCCTGAACGGCTATCAATATCACAAAATGATGTGCCAATTGAAATTAGAGATCTAAATTTTTATGATTTTTACGAAGATAAGACAGATAATTATAGAGGCGCAAAGACCTTTAACATATTCAGAATAAAATCACAGTCAGGCTTTGATCCTGGTTCCCCTTGGACAATGTTATTAACGGTTGGTTATGGCAATAACCCTTGGTTAGAGCAGATCTCTGTTGTGTTTCCAAAAGACTATCAACTCCTCTCTTCACTTTACAGCTATCCAGAGGTAGACAATAAAAAAGAGTCTCGTCCTCTATGGTTAGAGCTTTGGCATAAACGAGCAGGTGAAATTTTTATATTAACACTAAGTCTTGTGATTCTTACCTGCCTGTTTATATTTCAGCACCAGCTTTCGCGCCGTTTTAGGTTGTTCCACCGTGTTCGATGGTTTTTTCTATTTTATACTTTAATATTTATTGGGTGGTACGCTCAGGGTCAGTTATCAGTTGTTAATATATTTCCAATTCTGCATTCATTGTTCAAGGGATTTGAGATTCAAACGTACTTAATGGACCCTATTATTTTCATATTGTGGGCTTATGTGTTTATTAGCCTTTTCTTGGTAGGGCGTGGGCTTTTTTGTGGCTGGCTTTGTCCTTTTGGTGCTTTACAAGAAATAGTTGGTTGGTTAGCGAAAAAATGGCGTATCCGTCAGTTAAAAGTAGCTTACCCTTTGCATAAAAAATTACAATTAATTAAATATGGTGTGCTAGTGCTTCTGCTTGCTTTATCGCTGTATGCTAATGTTATAGCTGAAGTCATGGCAGAAATAGAACCTTTTAAAACAACATTTACTCTGATGTTTGTTCGAACTTGGCCTTTTGTTATTTATGCTCTACTGTTATTAGTAGCAGGATTGTATATCAATAAATTTTACTGTCGCTATATGTGTCCATTAGGTGCAGGGCTGTCACTACTAGGAAGATTTCACCCTATCAAGTGGCTGAGCAGACGTAAAGAATGCGGTAGTCCCTGCACACTTTGCCATCATAAATGTGATATCAAAGCTATTCTTCCATCAGGTGCAATTGATTATAACGAATGCGTACAATGCTTTGAATGTATTGCTTATTATAATAACGACAGCTTGTGCCCACCCAAAAAACAGGCTAATAAACAACTTAAAAAGTCTCTATTACCTACAAAAGCTATTGAGATCAAATGTGTTCATTAACAATGTAATGTTCAATTAATATGTTTTTCTACCATTACGGATGACATTCAACTTTTAGCCAATTAAAAAAGCCACTATTTCAAGTGGCTTTATCAAATTTAACAGGCCATATTCAAATTTAAAGCACGATATTTAACAATGCATTCAATACTTAACACTATCATTTCATGCTTTAAAACAAACTGACAAATTTCAGATAACCTTACCATTGTTCCATCTTCATTGGTTAATTCGCATAAAATTCCTTTTAAGCTAAACACCATACAAGAAACTTATCGGTTGAATACTCAAAATATTTGGGTCAACATTGGTAGTTATGATGATGTAAGCTGTGTATAAAAGTTATTTAGTACACAGCTATTAACAAGATTTATTACTAAATTTTTCATCCCTAGCCTTTGATATAATTGTAAAAATTCTAATTACACGGATATATTATGACCTGTATAAAAGAAGATCTTATCACTATTTTTGATAAAAAAATTTATATCAAAATGTGGGTTCCTGAAAACGTAACATCTATCGTGCCTATTATTCTAATTCATGACTCATTAGGTTGTGTTGATTTATGGAAGGACTTCCCACAGGAGTTATCTAAAAAAACATCTAGACGTGTTATCGCTTATGATAGGTTAGGTTTTGGAAAATCAGACAGTTGTATTGAGCAACCATCAATTAATTTTATAAAAGAAGAAGCTGAAATTGTTTTTCCTGCACTTAGAAAGCAACTATCAATTAAAAACTATATATTGCTAGGGCACAGTGTTGGCGGTGGCATGGCGCTTAATATTGCAGCTAAAGATAAAGCGTGTTTGGGCATTATATCAATTTCAGCTCAAGCATTTATAGAAGATGTTACTATTGCTGGCATACAAAAAGCACAAAAATTTTTCTCACAAAACAACCAAATAAAACGTTTAGAAAAATGGCATGGCGCAAAAGCTAAATGGGTTTTAAGTGCTTGGGTAGATATTTGGCTATCTTCTGAATTTTCTCAATGGAATTTAAGCTATTGCATTCACGATGTAATGTGCCCAACCCTCGTGATACATGGAGACAAAGATGAATACGGCACCGTTGCTTTCCCACAATATATTTCAAAAAATGTAAGTGGTGACTCAGAGAATTTAATATTGAAAGATTGTGGCCATATGCCCCACAAAGAAAAACCAACTGAGACTTTAAATGCAATAGTGAATTTTTTCTACCTGAATAGTGCCAGCAAAAGGTTAACCGATGAATGGCTAGTGTCCACATTACCAAAAAAGATTAAGAAACAGTAGGCAGTAATGAAATCACACTAAGAAATAGGAACAAAACTAAGCTTATGAATTTGCTTCTCAATACGTTGAATCTGATCTATTTTCTGATATTCAGTAAGTGCTTTAGCATCATCTAGTAAATTCAATTTCATCTGCTAAATCTCCTTTACGTATAACGAGCCTGTTAACAGACAAAATACAGTTTGCTAAAATGTTTTAGGAACGAAAATCAATGAAAATTCCTCCACTACACTACAAAAAACAAGAATAAATAAGTAAATAGCTAATTATATTTGATACAGCATTACTAATGTTTATACTATCAAAACAGCTGCCACTTCACTTGGTAATGTTAGGAACAACTTAAACTACAGAGCGACCAAGTATGGGATACACTTAATTTAATTAAAGGGACAATTATGAAACATATTTTATTATTTATTAGCATATTAACGCTAAGCGCTTGTGGCGGCGGCTCTGGTAACAAAAATTCTGAAATAGAAGAGTCTGTTGATGAAGAAAAAATCTTTAACTTACAAAATATCAGATTTGACTCAAAAGATTATTATGAAGGAGAACAGATTACGGTTACAGAAGGAACTCGCTTTGAAGTTCAGTGGGTATCTCCCACCGCAGCCTCTTACAAAATAGATTTATATTTATCGACTAGCGGTGAAGAGTATTCTGACAGCAATAAAATAGTAGGGCTTAAATGCGGAAATACCTCTTTTTCACTTTGTCCTAACGCGACAGGCGAAGTTCAATGCGAAATTAATGACAACGAGTTATCCTGCACTATTGGAAATGACTTAGTAGGTAGTGGAGGCTTTCAGGACAATGACCTTTCAAACCTAACTTTTATTATAAAAGGTTGTGACGCCCTTAATAACTGTGATGTAAAAGCGTTTGATTTTTTGGTTGAAAGCAATACAGATGCATAATTAATTGAAACGATACAGCATTTTTTGATTGTAAGACAGAAGAAGAAAAAAGCTGCTTTAAGTCAATTTAGCATGCAAGTTATGGAACTAATGAGTGAAAGTATGCGGGAGTATTCGATTTTAAAATCAGAGCCTAGATCTCTTAAATTGACTGCCTGTACTGCGCTGATAAAAATGGTGTTGGACAAGCCCGAAACCTGCTTGATTAAGCCAATCATGTACCGGCAATAAGGGTAACTGAATAATCAATCGCAGTTTTTTAGCACTCGAGCATAGCAACTCATAATCACGCACTTGCTGTAAACCTTTGTGTAGCACTAAAGTATCTGGGATACTGCGATGGCTTGAAGATAGAAAGCCATTCCGATTGCTTATCGGGTGGACAACGGTTAAAGAATTGTAAGCCGTTACGGCCAAGCTTAATGCCTCACTAAGAATGTATTTGGATGAGCCGATTAAAATACTGCTTCAGGTCTGCAGTGGTTAACGTATCAGAAACTTTATCAAAAAAGGCTGTATATCCGTTTTGCTTTTACCGAGGTGGTTTCTTCTGCTTGATTAAGCCAATAACATTTATGTAAAGTAGTATATAATTTCATAGAGTCCTCTCCTTTTGGGTTTAGTCGCCTTAAAGTTTAGCTTAGTGCTAGACTTTGGGGGAGGCTCAATTAGTATCAAGTTGCTCAAACGGACACAAACAGCTGGCTGTGCTCGTTCTTCGTTATTATCGCCAGCCATTTTTACCCGCTTAGCAAAGCGTTGGTATTTCCTATACATATATGAACGTAGCTGAATTTTCAAAACGAGTCGGATTAAGCCCACATACCGTGAGGTACTACGACAAAATTGGTTTATTAGACGATATACATCGGCAATCTAATGGCCATCGATCATTCTCTGAAAAAGATATAACATGGATTGAATTTGTACAACGATTAAAAGACACAGGCATGTCTCTTGAGAAAATACTTGAGTATGCATCGTTAAGGAAAAAGGGCAACAAGACTTTACTTCAGCGAAAAAAATTACTTGCTGAGCATTCAAATAATCTGCAAGAGAAAATTGCCTTGCAAAATCAACATCTCAAAAAACTCGATGAGAAAATCCAATTTTATCAGTCCGCCCTAGAAGAAAAAATATCCCTTGACTGAGAGTTAACTCTAAGGTTTAGACTAGTTGATAGAGTGAAGCAGCAGAGAGTAAACAGATGCAATCTATGCAAAATCAACCTGATGAAGGTAGGCGAGAACTCCTTAAATCATCCCTTATTTTGTCATCGATTTCCTTTGGATTCTTAGTATTAGATGGCTGTTCATCTCAAATTTATTCAACTATCGCAAAGGGGCAAACTATGAATACTGAAGATAATGAAAGATTTGTTAGAGGCTGGGAAAAGCTGAAGGAAATTGATGGGGAGGCTGGCGAAAGAGTTATTGAATCACTGAAGAATATAGCCCCTGATTTGGGTCGCTACACGATTGAATATCCGTTTGGCGATATCTATAGTCGGCAAGGTTTGGATTTAAAATCTCGGGAAATCGCAACCGTAGCCGCTCTTTCTGCTATGGGTAATGCTGAGCCCCAGCTCAAAGTCCATATTAATGCAGCGTTGAATGTTGGATGCACTCCAGAAGAAATAGTTGAAATCATCATTCAAATGTCTGTCTACGCTGGGTTCCCAGCAGCTTTAAATGCAGCATCTGCAGCTAAAGTGGTGTTTGTTGAGCGGGGAATAATCAATGCTTAACAAAGCGTTGCACCAGACAAGCCAGTGAACGCGGCGTTGAGGTTGTAGAATAACTTGTTTTTGTAAAATAACCTGTTAGGGGTCTGATCAATGTCTGATTTGTATTAGTTCCGACTTTTTTTGACTTCTGCAGTCAATGTTTCTTTTAAGCGATTTGCCTTACCTGCTTGTTTTTCTAAGGTGAAAGTATCATACAAATCACCTGTTGCTGTAAAGGCTTTATAGGATAGCTTACCATCATCAATTTCGATAATTTGATACAACTGTGTATCCTCAGCAACGCGTTTAGCATAATCGCCTTTAGTAATATTATACATTTTAGGGCCACTCACTGATACTACATAAACAGTGCCTATTTTAGGATCATAAGCCTGTTGATACCCTGTTGGAATATTTGCGGTGTCAACACTATTACCCACATCGCCGGTGCGCGAATAGGTATGATCATGACCTGTTAATACTAAGTCCACTTTAAATTCATCAAATACAGGTTTCCATAACTCTCGCAACTCTTGATTATCCCGATCTTTAGCTGGCGAGAATATTGGGTGGTGAAAGGTTAATATAGTCCAACGGTTTGGGTTGTTGGTTAATACCTTACGTAACCACGGCACTTGCTCGGCACGATCTCTGTTTGAATCAAGAGAGATAAATCGCACACCTTGATAATCGATATAATAAGTCGTTTCCTCTAAACCTTTAGGTACGTCTTGCTCTGGAAATGCAAATTGAGGACGCCAGTGAGTGCTTACCTTCGGAATACCATTGTCACGACGGCGATCATTTAAAGGTTTTTTGTCGTAGGTTGTGCCCAAAAGCTGCGTAGCAGTATAGCCTGTTATCGATTTAACCCCATCACCAACTAAAGTGATAATTTCATCGCCGTCATATTCTAAATAGGCTGAATCTCCAGAAGCTGTTTTTACCATCACTTTATACAGCTTAGTACCATCCGCTTTCTTTTCTTGTACAACCTCAGTGTCTACCTCTATTGGTATACCTGCTTTGTTCAACCATAAGCGTTCTTTAACTGGACCTCGATTCGCACGAAAATACTCATGATTTCCAGGAGTAGCAATTACTGGCAAGGTACCATTAACCCACGCTGGTGCACCATGCCACTCACCCCATTCTGCATCGTAAGCATCTTCATTAATAAGATCGCCAGCATGTAATGTAAATGCAGCTCTTGGCGCATCACGAAATGCCTCTCGAAAAACACGAGACCAATGAGTTTTTAAGTCATTCTGCGCATCACCAAAATAAATGAAACTAAAAGGCTGGGCAAGGTCGCTAGCTGTTCTAAAGTGAAAGTATTCACTCCAATTCACGCCATCACCTACGCGATATGCGTAAAGTGTATCGGGTGTTAAGTTTTCAAAGGTTAAAGAATGGTAATGAGCTACATTAATATCACTGGTAAATGGTGTGGTCTGGGCGTTAAATCGCGCTGGTTTTAATGCTCTTCCATTTGCATTGGCAATGGCAATTTCAGCGACGCCTGCTAGGATTGTATCATCAGTACGCCACGTCACTGACTGGGAAGTAGCAGGGTCACTTGCCCAAGTTAACACAACACGATCAGGCATTGGCGTAGGCGCATGAATTTGCGTTTGTGAGTAGGCTTTTGGCTGCCAATGAGCATGACCGCTGTCGTTACCATGAGCCCAAACATAGAACGGAGTAATTGTTAGGAGTACCACGAATAAAATAGCGTGCTTTATCATGTTATCAATTTCCTATGGGTTAAAGTTAAAACGACACCCTTACTAGAGTGCCGTGGTATACAAGAATCTTTAAAAACTACTTAATTAGGTTTAAAAAATGTAATTAACTCCGAATGTATATTTTCGACCTGAGAAGCTTGCATCTTCCACAAAACCAGAATAGCCTTGATAAGATACTTGCGGTTGTTCGGTTAGATTGGTTACGGTGGCAAATAGACGTAAGCTTTCACCAACATTATAATGAATTTCAGCATCAATACGATCTTCAGCGGCGTAGAACTCATCACTTTCAATGCTATCGCCTAAGCCCTCAACATAGTCATCACGGTAGCGATAATCAATACGTGCACTTAGGTCACGCCAGTTATAATCAAGGGTTGCTGTGTATAATAATTCTGAAAATCCTGGCAATGGTAAGTTGCGTCCATCGGTACGATTTGGATATTCAGCATCGCTTTCTGTAAAGGTTGCACTCAAAGCAATGCTCAAACCTTGTAAGGCACCGGGTAAAAAGTACAGTTGCTGTCTGGCGATTAACTCAATACCTTTGTTTTTGGCGTTAGCACCATTAACTGGACGCTCATATTCAAGATCACCACCGTCTACAGGAATTGGAATATCATTAGCATCTAATTCGTCAAAGTCATAAACCTTAGCATAGGTAAAATTATTAATATCTTTGTAGAAGTAGCCAATAGAATAAAGACCACCACGTTCAGTATAATACTCTAGTTGAATATCAAAGTTGTCTGAAATGGCTGGTTTAAGGTTGGCATTACCGTCTTCAATGTTACCTTCATTATCTATCCAGCGTCCACGTGAAAGTTCTTCAAGACGTGGACGTGCGTAGCTACGGTTGTAACTTTCGCGTAAAATTAGGTTTTCACCAAGCTCATGACGCAAGTGCAAACCTGGTAGCCAAAACGAGTGAGAATCACTGTTATCTACCGATGAAACATTCGATAGATTATCGAAAAAGCTTACAATTTTATTTGTATTTTCCCATTCGTAGTTTTCAAAACGCACACCAGCAATAATGGTATGAATACCTATTTCGTAAGTTCCCATAACATAGGCGGCTGAGATAGTTTCTTTAGCGTCATAATCTTCAACGTTACTATCTTCAAGAGAATCATCCGCTACGAATGAAAACAACTCAGGGTTAGTTTGTAACATTGCTAGCCCTGTAGAAGGTTGAGCATTGAAATACTTCGGTTTTAAGAAAATCACTTCATCCGTAGGCTCCATAACAGATGCATAAGGGAAACTTTCATCCATTTCATAAAGGGCAACGCTTGTATCGCGAAACTGTGAGCTAACTCGATATTTTGCTCCTGTCTTAAAGGTAAACGTACTTTGTGCATCAGAGAAGCTTTGCTCCCAGTCAATCTTAGCGCTTAACACGTCTTCGGTCTTAGTACCCGTCACCTTTTCCATTTCACCTTCGGTGATCAAACTAAGGTCTGTAGAATCTAGGCCGTTGATGACATCAACACGAACATCACCATTAGGATCAAACACTTCATACTCAAAAATAAAGCCAGGTTCTTCTGGCTCCATTAACATGCTTAACTCACTGTCATCATGAATAGTACTTTTATTTGACGAGTATGAAACGTCGTAACTCAGCTTGCTTGAATCAAATTCATGTAGACCACCCATCGTTAGTGAATAGAGCTCATTTTCAGAATTATCTAAGGTTCCAATCCAGCCACGAGACCCTTCACTAGCTGGCGTACCACGTCCGTAACTAGGTGTTAGTTCGGCGTAAGTTTTATTCCCACCTTCAGCATTTTCGAATTGCGTGTCAATATCAATATCGGTTTCGTACTTTACCCCTTTACGCTCATAAAAACTGACCATAGGGCGTATGTAAAAAGAGTGAGAATCGTTAATACGATAGTCAATTGAACTACTCGCCGTGTTAGTTAACGTTTCACGTGTATCATGTTCGAAATGTGTCGATTCCATAAACCATACAGGCTTAGTACTGGTCAGATTAAGCTCAGGATTCGTTTCAGCATCAACCTGTACCCAGTCTTGATCAGCGTTACGCGAATAACGATCTGTATCGTAATGGCTAAGAGATAAACTAATACCAAGGTTGTTATAACCACCGTTGATACTAAAAATATCGGAGAATTTAAAGCTTGCTGATGAACCCCAATTGTTAGGCTCTTCGTTAAGTGTACCCGACATATCAAAACTCATATCTCGACCAGTGCGCTGGAATGCACTACGAGAAACTAAGTTAATAATGCCGCCAACGGCATCGCCATCACGATCAGGTGTCGGCGCTTTAATTACTTCGATAGTGGTAACACCATCGGCAGCCAATTGACGTGGATTAAAGGCATTACTACCACCAGAAGATGGCATACGATTGCCGTCTATTTGTACAGAGTTATATTCTCCAGAAACACCACGAATATTAATACTGCCCTGTGAGCCATCTTGGTCTTCATCGACACTAAGTCCAGGCATACGTTGTAAAGCTTGACCGATATTTGCATCAACCATAGAGCCAAATTGCTCTTCAGAGATCACATTGATAATACCCGCAGCTGTTTTCTGTTGGTTAATAGCACGGTTAGCCCCCGTGCGCTGCCCTCTTACTGTGATAGTTTCTATGGCGTCTGAACCTGTCAATTCAACATTCAAAACAGCAGTTTCATTTTCGCTAATACTGACCTGATTTGTTGACGTATATAAACCTACATAGCTAACACTAATTTTATACTCACCCGCTGGTAATTCAGTGATGACGAAGCGTCCTGATGTATCAGTGTAATCACGAAATGTCGTACCAGAAACTGATACAACCGCACCTTCAAGCATCTTTCCTGTACTCAAATCAACAACGCGACCACTTAGACTACCCGCCACTGTTTGTTCAAAAGCGTATGTGCTAGGTACTAACAATACAGTACATGCTGTAACACCCGTTACTAATAATTGTTTACGTATACGTTTTCGAGTTAAAAAAGATTGGCAACATAAATATAACGTTGCTAGGTTGTATCGTCCCATTCAGGCTCTCCAGTTTAATTAATATTTTATTTATTGGTAAAAAACGTAGAGAATCTATTCATTTAATATGACAACTAGTGTCATCTTAAATGAATTTTTTATGAATAATTCACTAACAAGTTATTACAGTTGAATATTAATTAATCTTCTTGCCCGATATCTTTAGCCCTAGTTTTAGCAATAATTGTGAGTAATTTTAGTGCTAATATAGTCAAAATTTAGTGAAGTTTATCAAGCAAAAAGTGAAGCCTAAATGTATTCCGTAGATGAAGATGAGAGTGAAGTTTTGTGAGATTTGAGAATAAATGTTGAAGTGTGAAAATTAGCGACCGTACACTTGTCCGTGTACCAATTTTTCAACCGTAACACTTTGATATAAAGATATTTTAGAGAGCCGCTTGCAAAAACAAGCGGTTACTAAAAATTTGTGAGCTGACCGATAAGCCGGGTTTTGTATCTTCCAAAGGAAGCGACAATCATTCGTCTAGGCCTTAAATCGCTCTAAGGCTCAAGCAACCTACCCGGTTTCCACGCGAGCCACGCTTATATTATTCAAACTTGCGTCTAAATAATCATGAAACCCTATTTGGTCTTGCTCCAGGTGGAGTTTACCCTGCTGCGAACTGTTACCAGTCGCCCGGTGCGCTCTTACCGCACCCTTTCAGCCTTACCTGTGCTTTATCACCTATAAATAAGTGAAAGATAGCCATCGGCGGTCTTCTCTCTGCTGCACTTGTCGTCGGCTTGCGCCGCCCAGGCGTTACCTGGCACCCTGCTCATTGGAGCCCGGACTTTCCTCCCCCCACAGAATAAATTCAGCAAGCAGCGATTGTCTAGTCAACTCGAAGCGCATTCTACTTTATTTAAGGAAAAAGTCTATGTTAACCATTCATAATTGTGAATATAAACAGCGAAAATTCGTATTATTTTATTATTAATAACACTGCCTACTATCTGCGATTACCCACATCAATATTTATCTATATTCATAAAGGAGTAACCTCTTTGTTATGTTGACTGACATTAATAGGGGATAAAAAAGGGGATAAAAAAACATAGTGTCAGCTTTTTTTACAAAAATAAAAGTAATTGTAAACAAAAGGTTAATAACCCAAATTAAATATACTAATCAATTGATAATTATAGAGATAAATAATTAGGAATAGTTTTTGCTTTAGTGATTTTGCATATTATATGGAGTAGATGAAATCTCTGATATTCATCTATAAATTAAAATACATAACAATAAAATAAATAGGAAGTAACATGTTAAATAAATTAGTTTTACGCATTTTTTTATCGCTATCGTTAGCCATTAGCTGTGCTGGTACAGCTAATGCTACATTGATCACTCAAGACATTCTTTTTAATAGTTTCTTTGATACTGAAGATACGTTTGAAGTGATTGGGAATATAACTGTTGATACCGATAATATTGATAGTTGGGGTTTTATTGAAAATACTTGGGAATCATTTTCTTTTTATGGTATTGATGTCGATCCCTTTGATCCAACTTGGAATCTTTTTGTGGCGACCTTTGATGTGACCAATATAATGAAGGGGATTGAGTCACTTGATTTTGAAGTAACCTTGCTTTCAGATCTTAGTTTTTCTGGTTATATTGATGTGTACAACCCAGTAAACAGCGTTGCTTTTTCTTTATTCAATAATGCCGATGACAGTTTATGGGATGCAGGAGCTTTAGCTTTTGGTAAAGCAACAGCTGTGCCATTACCAGCAACGTTAATATTGTTTTTAACTGGTATTTTGGGTTTAGTTGTTCGTCGTAAAAACAGTTAATCTATTGATTCTTTAAAGGCTCTATACGTTAGAGCCTTTCATCCCTGTAATCCGCAAAACTTACGCTTATCACTCTTATTCAAGTCAAAAGTACCTATCCCCCTGTTATATCAAAGTGTAGAATTTAACTAAAATTAGTATTATCTTTAGGCTAAACATTGATTGACGAGAGTGCTTTTCCAGCTCAATAACGCAGCAGGCAAAACCAGTAAGCAACTAAGAGCCTAGAGCTCACTTCGTAGGCTTAGTCACCTGTGCGCGCAAGTATCAGTGAGCCAGAGTTAACTACTCAATTAGAGCTCAAACATAAGTAAGCGTTTCAGTTCTTCAAAAAAAATCTTTATTGTTGACAAGAGGGTGTTCATATAAGTCATTATAATAATTAAATAAATAGTGATATGGTGGGTAATTTTAACAAGTATAAATGATCACATGGTTAGTGAGATTGGTATAAATTGATATAATAAAAAGGCCCTCTTACATCAATTAAGAGAGCCTTTATTTAAGCTAATTTTTAACTCCTCATATTACAAAGTGAATTAATTACTTAGCTCAAGCACCGTTGTGCCTTCAGGTTTACCTTCCTCATTATAATAGGTGACTGCTCCCATATATATAGATTCTGCTGGCAAACCATTAGTGTATATAGTGGTATAATTAAATCGACCTTGGATAGCTCTTGGGCTAGATATAATTCTAGTAGTACTTTCAGCTATATCTGCAATCCAACCAATCATAGTGTAATCTGTTTCTGATGCATCTCCAGTAGAGTAACCATGTATCATTGTTATGTAAACATCACCAACATCAACATTAGCAGCAGGCTCAGGGGTTGTTAAAATTACATTTTCATTTGAACCACCATTTAAAGAACTCCCCACTTGAGTACAGCTCCAGCCAATACATCTATAAACATACAAATCTAAATCTGAGTTATCCTCAGAAACTAAAGAATCGCCAAGACTAAAGCGAGCAACCTTAGTACCTGCAGGAATATGAAACATGTGGTAATTGGTTCCAGCACCCAAAAATTCAAATTCTTGAGCAGGATCTGCTTCTACACTACCATTCACACCAAATGGAGCAACTAAACCAGCATAATCTATACTTGTATTTCCTGAATACAACATTTTAACAGGAAACCTGAAACGTCCTCGGTTCAATGTACCTGAAATAAGCTCGGGAACTTCAATTTTAACCGTTGGTACCCCTTTAATTGCCAGTGGAAGTCGTACTGAATGTCCTGCACTATCTGCCCATGTAATTGCACCAAATTTCCATACATTAATTTCACTAGTTTCAGTTTTAGAAAAAGTCACCGCAAAACTTGCTGCCTCATTTGCACCAACTTCTAATGTATTACCTGCTGTTTCATTTCCAGCAGCGTCAAAAGTTTGTACGCTTACCTCAAACCCTTCTGGTGCTTCTATCGTAGCAGTATATTCAGAAGCAAAGCTAGTCGCATTGGTTACGGTTCTAAAAATTGTTTCAGGCTCAAGTAACTCAGCAATCGCAATTGACGGAAGGTTTAATTGACTCGCATCAGTACTAAACCCTGCAGCTGTTAAATTGGCACATGTTGTATCATACCCCTCAACAAAAGCATCTTTGTCTTGACCACACAAGAAGGCTAGATAATCTGCTGTATTCGTGTCAAATAATAAGCCAGGATCTAACGCCGCAACTGGGTCAGCATGACCTGAGCCAAAATCATAGGGATCTGCTTGTGTTATACCATCTTCTTTTGTCAAATTTTGACGAGCGGTAGTCATTAAAGCTGATTTGATTTGTGCTGGACTCCAAGTACCATTTGACTCTTTAAACAATGCAGCCATACCAGCGATATGAGGGCTAGACATTGATGTTCCTTGCAGGTATTTAAATGTTTCACCAGGAGCTGAAAACATAGGCGCTGAAGTAGTAGCAGCCAATATTTTTACACCAGGTGCTGTTATATCAGGCTTAATAATATCATAAGTATTTAAGTTAGGACCACGCGAAGAAAAACTTGCCATGGTGTTTCCAACTTCAGTAGCTTGCTCTGATACCGCAGTAGCAGTGAATGTTACTGAAGTGCTTTCAGCAATAACACTTGTTACCAAGGCTTGCCCATCTTGAAATGAAATCATTGCCGCAGGAATAACAACACTAGGATCATCTCCTCCCATAGCAAACGGTGAAGTTGCATTATAAGTATAAATAACCACACCGAGCGCGCCCGCATTTTGAGCATTAATGACTTTTTCAGTAAATGCGCATGTACCTCGTGCAATTAATGCTATTTTTCCAGCCAAATCCCCCGCATTAGTTAAAGGATCTTCATTACATGCTTCTATTGGCTCAGCTATTACCAGTTCCCCCGATAACCCCTGAGCTTCAGGCCCAAATTCAGCAGGAACAGACATTAATGAAGTGCCATTGAGTGACCCTGACGTAACATTCAGTGCTTTACCAACAATTATTGATGTACCATTATATGTTGAGGCTGCAACACTTGTTACCCATGGCGCTGGTGTGCCAACTGTTTCGACATCAGGCCCTTCATTGCCCGCAGAAACTGATACAAAGACACCCGCAGCGGCTGCATTTAACATAGCCGTTGTTGAAGGAATAGTTAAATCTGTTCTGCTACCACCAATAGAATAATTGATCACATCTACACCATCAGTAACAGCGGCATCAATCGCTGCCATGGTGTCACCGTAAAAGCAACCGCGTTCTTTATTTCCTTCAGGGCTTACATAGTCACTATTCCAGCAAGCCTTATAAGCAGCAATACGTGCTCGTGGCGCCATACCAGATACAGTTCCAGCGGAAATGCCAGAAAGTACAGCGTCGATATTCTCATTACCACCAGCTGTACTTGCAGTATGGCTTCCATGTCCGTCAGCATCACGTGGTGAATCAAACTCACCTAATACATATTGAATATCATATTGACTTTTAAAACTAGCATCAAAATAACGCGCGCCAATTAATTTATTATTACAATAAAATTCCGTATCAGTGCCTATATCACATGAACCTTGCCAGCCTAAACCAATAGGGTCAGAGTAAGAACCATCATCAGAAAAGCTTGGATTCTCTGGCCAAATACCCGTGTCAATTACACCAATAATGACATCTTCTCCTTTAATATTTAGAGAATGTTGTCCCCCAGGGCCTGTTAAACCTAAAAATTCTGGCGTGTTAGAAGTATTTATCACTTCTAATTGATCTTTCCAAACACCGATAACGTCTGGGTGAGATTCTAATTCACTTTTTTGTTTGTCACTTAATTTAGCAGTAAAGCCATTAAAGGTATGTGTAAAAGAGTAAATAATATCTACCGCCCCTATACTTCCAGCAACTTCTTTCTGTTTTTTCTCTAGTGCTTCTGTATAAGCTATCATTGCTGGTGTATACGCATTATATCTATTGCCTACATTCGCAACCAATTGATTAGTAGGCATAAGCTCGCCTATATCTTGCGCTTGTGCAATTGCTACTTTGCCCTTTAATTGAACAATGTAGTTACTGGTATGATGCTTTGTATTATTCAGCCTCGTTGTATCAACTTTGAATTTACTTATATCAGCCGTTACTTCATTTGCTATAACCGTGGTAGCTGTACCTGCGGTTATAACTAATGCAATCAAGCCCCCCAGTCCCAGTGTAGATCTCTTAAATTCCATCTTTATCTCCTGTTTATTATTATTTTCTCATTAAACCTTGATATTCATTTTTTCTTTCATTAATACGCACAATGAATATTGCACCCTTTAGCATTAAGCAATAATAGTGCCTTGTTATAATTATGTTAACAACAGCTAGGTATTACCTATTTATATGCTTCTAAAGCAAGTTGAAAAGAACCAACGTAAA
The DNA here is from genome assembly GCF_053543955.1 of Colwellia sp. E150_009. NCBI lineage: Bacteria > Pseudomonadati > Pseudomonadota > Gammaproteobacteria > Alteromonadales > Colwelliaceae > Colwellia > Colwellia sp. E150_009. The sequence continues at coordinate 12,667 of NZ_JBHFOM010000033.1, read as the reverse complement.
TTATATGTAAATTAATTTTACAAAAAGTTTACGTTGGTTATTTTTTACAAACAAAAAAACAACAACAAAAGAAATATAATACAATAATAAACACGAAAAATAGAATAAACAAACAAAAAACCAATAAAGGCACTCTGAAACGAAATATAGTACAGATAAAGAAACAATTTAGACATGTAAAATAATCTGACACTCTATTTTTTAGATTCTAAGTCAGTAAATAAAACTTGTTAAGTATATTACAAAAAAACAAGATAAGAGGAGGAACGGGTATTACAAAAAGAAGTACAAGCATAGATAATTAATAGACAAGAAAAAACTAAGCTTAAACAGGAGTAATTTTAATGAACAACTTAAATTTCTTTAATAAAGACTTTAGATTTACGTTGAAAATTGTACAGTTTTTGTTTGCCTTCAGGTAATTTTTCCGTTGGTTGCTCAATAAAACCTTGCTCTTGAAACCAGTGCCCACTAACAGTGGTTAAGACAAATATTGCAGATAAATCTAACAACTTTGCCTCTTCTTCTAACGCAGTAATAAGTCGACCACCTCGATTACCTTTACGGTAATCTGGGTGAATTGCAACACACGCCACTTCGCCCATTTTAGCGTCAGGGTATGGATAAAGTGCAGCACAAGCAATAATCATGTCTTCTTTTTTGAGCACAATAAATTGGTTTATTTCAACTTCCAATAATTCACGAGAGCGTTTAACCAAAATGCCTTCTGCTTCAAGTGGTGCCAACAGCTCCAGTATACCAGCCACATCATCTATGGTTGCTGTAGACAGTTCTTCTTTGTGGTCTTTAGCAATGAGTGTTCCAGCACCATCACGGCTGAAAAGCTCTTGCAATAGAGCAGTATCACTTTGATAGCTAACACAATGACAGCGTTCAACACCATTTTCGCCACTTTGAATAATTGCGCGTAGTAATAGTTGACGAACATGGTCATCTTTATCATCAAGCAAGGTTTTAACACGACGTACACTACAGCTTTTAATAAGCTGCCCTGTTTCATCAAGTAGGCCATCGTCATTCGTTAGCGTAATTAATTTATCGGCATTTAAGGCGATAGCTGTTTGCGCAGCAACATCTTCTAATGCTAGGTTGAATACTTCGCCTGTAGGTGAATACCCAATAGGTGATAGCAGCACAATAGAACCATAATTTAGCTGCATATTTATGCCTTCTGAGTCTATTCTGCGTACAGTGCCCGTATATTTATAATCAATACCATCACGTACGCCCATAGGTTTAGCAATAACAAAATTCCCCGTACTCACTCTAATACGAGAGCCATGCATGGGAGAGTTTGCTAAACCTGTGGTTAATAAGGCTTCAATGTGTAAACGTAGTGATCCAGTCGCGTCTTTAACAGCACTTAACGTATCGGCATCAGTAACGCGAATATTGTTTTCAATAATTCGTTCAATATTACGCTGCGCCATGCGTTCTTCTATTTGTGGCCTTGCTCCATGCACCACAACCAGCTTCACGCCTAAGCTACGTAGTAACGAAATATCATGAATAATATTTGAAAAATTTGGGTGTGAAACGGCTTCACCACCAAACATTAATACGACGGTTTTTCCCCGATGCGCATTAATATAAGGCGCAGCATTTCTAAACCATTTTACGTAATTTTGATCACTATTATTCATGTTTTCCATACTTTACAATTACCATTAAGTTCTAATATTTGGTTTGATCGAATCCTAAATGGCTGGCTATTTATTTGCCTTGTCCAACAATATATTCCATTGCAACTTCATCTGCAGGGTCTTTATGTGGGCTTGGCTCACTGTCTTCAATTATATTTTCAGCTAGTGAGTCTTTATCAATAAGATTAAAGCCTAATTTGGTGAAATATGCAGGAATATAAGTTAATACAATAATTTGTTTTAACTCCATTTGGTAAGCAAATTCAAGAAGGTACTGAATTAATGCCTCACCTTGTCCTTGGTTTTTAGCTGCTTCTTCAACAACAACAGAACGAATTTCAGCAAGACCCGTTTGGTAAATGTAAAGTGATGCACAACCAACAACCTCACCTTCAAGCTCTGCAACTACAAAATTTTGTATATCGTGAATAATATTATCAAGTGATCTTGGTAATATTTCACCTTTGTCAGCTTGAATATTAACTAACTGATGTATTTTATTTACATCTGACATACGTGCTCTACGCACTGACATAGCAGCAGCCCGTTGTGCATTCAAGCGCTGTTTTACTTGTTTAAGAGCAATTTCTGTTTGTTGAATACCGGGAGCACCAGCCACTTGTTCATTCAATATTTCTTCATTACCCGATTGAATATTTGCCATGGCTTTTTCTACTTGTGAACGAGACGTACCACCAAGTACTTCACGTTTATCAAGTGTGGATTCAATGGATAAATGCTGATAAACGTCTGCTTCTATTTGTGTGCTAAATGTTTGTAATTGCGCAATGGTTAAATCTTCTAACGGACAACCCTCTGCAATGGCCGCCAAAACAACTTCACCAACAATGTGATGAGCTTCACGAAACGGAATGTTTTTGCTCACTAAATAGTCTGCAAGTTCCGTTGCATTAGCATAACCTTGTTGTGCAGCCGCTAATGTACGGCTTCTATTTACTTTTAAACCATCAGCAACTAATACCGCCATTTCCATGCATTCTTGCCATGTATCAAGGGCGTCAAATAGCCCTTCTTTGTCTTCTTGCATATCTTTATTATAGGCAAGCGCTAACGCTTTCATGGTAGTTAACATGCCTGTTAATGAACCAAATACTCGCCCTGCCTTGCCGCGAATTAATTCACAAGCATCGGGGTTTTTCTTTTGTGGCATCAAAGAAGAGCCAGAGCTAACTAAATCGCTCATTTCAACAAAGCCAGCTTCGCCTGAATTATAAAAAACCAAGTCTTCGGCAAAACGCGATAAATGCATCATTGAAACACTTGCACTTGCGAGCAGTTCAATCACATGATCTCGGTCTGAAACTGCATCTAAGCTATTCATGGTTGCTGTTCTAAAACCTAAACGATTGGCTAAGGCATTACGGTCAATTGGGTAAGCCGTTCCTGCCAATGCACCCGAGCCTAACGGCGAGACATCTAAACGATACAAAGCATCTTTTAAACGACCAATATCACGGTTGAACATTTCTACATAGGCTAAACACCAATGACCAAACGTTACGGGCTGTGCACGTTGTAAATGAGTATAACCTGGCAACACTGTGTCTTTTTCACGTTCAGCTAAATTCATCATTGCTTGTTGTAAATTAACTAATGCAAATAATAAATCACCACCTGTTTCTTTACACCATAGCTTTAAATCAGTGGCCACTTGATCATTTCGACTACGACCTGTATGGAGTTTTTTGCCTAAGTCCCCTGTTTTTGCTATTAGCTGAATTTCTACCCAGCTGTGAATATCTTCGGCATCAGACAGCAAGATTTGTTTTGGGTTTTCTTCTACTGACACTTTTAATTCATTCAATGCTGCCGTTAAGCGTGTTAATTCATCGTCATTTAATACGCCAACTTCATGAATTGCCTGCGCCCAAGCAATTGAACCCACAATATCTTGCACTGCCATGCGATAATCAACAGGTAGCGAGTCATTAAATTTCTTAAATTGTACACTCGCTTTTTCTTTAAAACGTCCACCCCATAAGGCCATAACTTTATCTCCTAACCTTTTTGGTTGTCTTTTTGGGCACTTTTCTGGCTTAGTGCAGTAATACGGCTAGACAAGCTGAATAAACGAATAAATCCTTCAGCATGTTTTTGGTCGTAAACATCATCAGCACCAAAGGTTGCAAATTCTTCTGAGTATAAACTGTTAGGTGAACGACGTTGTGTTACTTGTGCCATACCTTTATATAACTTAACAACCACATCACCCGTTAATTGCTCAGCAAAAGATGCAGCGCCAGCTAGTTGTGCTTTAGCTAACGGCGTAAACCAACGACCATCATAAATAACATGTGAAAACTCTAAACCAATTGATTCACGGTACTTTAATGACTCTTTATCAAGAATTAAGGTTTCTAAGCCTTTGTATGCCGCCATTAAGATTGTGCCACCTGGCGTTTCATAACAACCACGAGACTTCATACCCACTAAACGGTTTTCTACGATATCTATACGACCTACACCGTGTGCTGCGCCTTTGGCATTTAAGTACATTAATGCGTCAAGTGCTGGCGTACCATTCGCTTTAAAGTCTTTACCGTCAACAGAAACTAATTCACCTTTAACAAAGCTTAGTTGAACACGTTCAGCTTCATCTGGTGCATCCATAGGATCTACAGTCATAGTCCAAACTTCTTTAGACGGCTCACACCATGGGTCTTCTAACTCACCGCCTTCGTGCGAAATATGCCATGCGTTTGCATCACGGCTATAAATTTTAGTTAATGATGCTGAACATGGAATATTACGCTCTGCTAAGTAATCTAATAAATCTTCACGAGAAACCATGTCCCACTCGCGCCATGGCGCAATAACAGTTAGCTCTGGTGCTAATGCAGCAAAACAAGATTCAAAACGTACTTGGTCGTTACCTTTACCCGTACAACCATGACATACAGCATCAGCACCTACTTTTAAAGCCACTTCAACGTGCGCTTTAGCAATAACAGGACGCGCCATTGACGTACCAAGTAAATATTGGCCCTCATATACAGCACCTGTTTTAAGAATGGGGTAAATATAATCTTTTACGTATTCTTCTTTAAGATCCACAACGTGGCATTCTGAAGCACCTGAAGCAATGGCTTTTTCTTGAATACCAACGAGTTCATCTTCTCCTTGACCAACATCAGCACAAAAAGCAACCACTTCACAACCTTCATAGTTCTCTTTCAACCATGGAATGATCGCTGATGTGTCTAATCCACCAGAATACGCTAATACGACTTTTTTAATCTTTTTCTTTTGAATACTCATGATTTTTTCTCTAAATTTGTTAAATTATTTCAGTTATTTCAATTCTGTTTTTGATAAGGTTTATTATCAGTTTGTTCATTAGCTGGTTAATAGGGTTACTAATACGGCATTCTGTGCCCACATTCTGTTTTCAGCTTGCTGAAATACCACTGACATTTCACTATCAAAAAGTGCTGTTGTAATTTCTTCTTCCAAATGTGCAGGTTGACAGTGCATAACAATACTCGCCTCTGTATTATTCATCAACGTATGGTTAACCTGATAAGGTAAAAAATGTGCGATAACTTTTGACTTTTTATTAGCGTCTTCATCACCCATAGAAATCCATGTATCAGTATAGATGACATCTTGCGCGCCAATACTATTAATGTCACTCGTTATATTAAGTTTTGCGCCCGATTCATTCGCCAGTATTTTTGCTTTTTCAATAATTGTTGATTTTGCTTCATAACCTATCGGGGTTACCAAGGTAAAGTCAACACCCAACGTGGCGGCCATGATCATTAAAGAATGAGAAACATTATTGCCATCGCCAACATAGGCAAGTTTAACCTGAGTTACGTCGCCGAATCTTTCGGTTAAAGTAACAAAATCAGCCAAAGCCTGACAGGGATGATAAACGTCACATAAGGCATTAATAACAGGTACGCTAGCATGTTCAGCTAAGCCTTGAATTGAGTCGTGACTAAAAACACGAGCAACAATAGCATCGGCAAAGCAAGATAAGTTTTTAGCGTAATCACTAACACGCTCGCGCTCACCTAACTTGCCGTTTTGTTGACCTAAGTAAAGGGCGTGCCCACCCAATTTATTGATGCCCATATCAAAGCTAACATGTGTTCTTAGTGAGGGTTTTTCAAAAATCATGGCAACTGATTTACCTGCTAACGCTTGATTATAATCACGGGGATTATTTTTAATCTTAATAGCAAGTTCAATTAGGGCTAATAATTGTGCTTTATTTAGCTCATCATCAGCTAAAAAATGGGAAAGTTGTAGTGCTTTAGTTTGTTGTAACATAAATTTCTCTATTCAATTAATCTAAAGTATTTTCTAATAAGACAAAACTAATGAGACTAAGCTAAAAGGTAACGCCACTGATACTTAATTAGGTAAAATCTGCGTACCCATGCCCTGTCCATTCAACAGGCTCGGAATTTGCTCAGGCGATTGCCAACTTGCAACCGCGATACTTCGTCGTAATTGATTTGCAGCGTGTAATGCCGCATTAACTTTTGCTGTCATACCGCCAGCAATAACACCCGTTTCAATCAATGCTGCAGCTTGCTCACTATTAAGCGACGTTAAATATTCACCATCACTACCTTTAACGCCATTAACATCAGTTAATAATAAAAGTTCAGCATTAAGTAGCTGACAAATAACTACGGCTGCATCATCAGCATTAACATTAACAAGGTCACCATTTTGTAAAGCGCCAATAGATGAAACCACAGGTAAAAAATTATTTTGAAGTAAAGCGTCTAACAATTGACTAGATTTGGGACTAGGAACCCCCACCTCTCCTAGGTCTAATTCTGACTTAGTGCAAGCAATCATATCACCATCGGTTAACGATAAGCCCACAGCAGACAAATTCATACTGTTTGCCAACGCCACAATAGATTTATTTACTGTGCCCGCCAATGCACCACTAATAAGACCAATTTGCGCCTTAGGTGTTACTCGTAAACCGTGCTTTTTAACCGTAGTAAAACCAGCCTGTGCTAACATTTCGTCAACAACACAACCACCACCATGTACTAAAACAACTTTGGCATCCACTTTAAGGTTTGCGATCACAACTAATAATGACTGTAGTGCAGCCTCTTTTTCTAAGATAGCACCGCCAATTTTGATTACTAAGGGTTTGGGATTACTCATTTTTCTTCTCTATTTTTATTTAGCAACTCAATACTAACAACAAAAGATTTTAGTTATTTAGCTATTAAAGCATATTCGCTAGGTAAACCAAGGGTAATATTAAAACACTGTATTGCTTGCGATGATGCACCTTTGAGTAAATTATCAATAGCACAGCTCACAACCACCACTTGTTTTTCTTCATCGACTTGCCAATGAACATCAGCAAAAGGAGTATGTGCTACATTACCAATTTGCGGCCAAGATTTCACTAGCCGAACAAGCGGTTTATCGTGATAAGCTTGCTCAAAAGCAGAATTAACTTGTGTTGCCGTAACACCTGCTTTTAGTTGCATAGTAACCGTCGCTAGCAAACCTCTTTTATAAGGAGCTAAGTGAGGATTAAAAATGACCTGAGCGCCAGCTTCTTGAGAAATTTCGGGTTGGTGCCTGTGCTGTAAAATATTATAAGGCTTTAAGCTCACCTCATTAAAGTTAGTTGCAAGAGAAGCACTTCTACCCGCACCACTGACACCACTAATACCGTTTACAACAATCAGTGAATTTTCCACATGCAGCTTATTGCTAGTAATAGGTTTTAATGACAGTAAACTTGCTGTTGGGTAACAGCCTGGTACAGCAATTAAATCAGTATTGGCTATATCATCATGTTGCCACTCAGCTAAGCCATATTTTGCTTGCGCCAAAGCATCGACATTCGCATGCTCAAAGCCATAATAGGTAGGGTAATCTGTTGGTTTTTTCAATCTAAAACCACCAGACAAATCAAATACTTTCACCCCATAATCAACAAATAATTGTGCCCAATCGGCACTAAATTCATGCGGTGTAGCAAAGAAAACAGCATCTAATTTTTCTGCAGTATTGACAACATTGTCTTCAAACCATTGCTGAGAAAAAGATTGCAGGGGTACATCACATATCCCCTGCCAGCGACCATGTAATTCGCTAAAAGGTTTTCCACAGGAAGTAGAGTTTTCCGACACAACAAGATGTTGTATTGAAACTTTGTCATGTTGATTTAGTAAACCAACTAACTCCGCGCCGGCATAACCACTGGCACCGATAACAGCAACTTTTTTTATTTCTGACACAATTAAAACCTTATTATTCAAATAATTAAAACGATATAACCAATCTCTTATAACTAAAGCGTCCAAGAGATAATAAAATAAATATCTATCGTCGTCGTATTCCTTGAACAATTAGCATTACACTGTGCCTTATGAAAAGAGTAGCCTTATAAAAACAGGTTATTTACACTATAAAAACAATTTACCAGTTAATGGGTAGTTATGCAACTAATAAGCATAACTATTTAAGCTTTTTTCTCATGATTTTTTATGGATATTATTTATGCCACAACTGCCAGATTTCACTCAGTCCTTGACACAGTTAATTGCCTGCCCATCAGTTAGTTCCACTCAACCTAGTTGGGATCAAGGAAACCTAACAGTGATTCAATTACTAGCCACATGGTTCGAACAATTAGGTTTTTCTATTGACATTCAAAAGGTGCCAAATGTGCATAAAGGAGGTGATAATAAGTATAACTTATTGGCTAAATTAGGCAGCGGTGAGGGTGGATTATTATTGGCTGGTCACAGTGATACGGTTCCTTTTGACGAACGTCGCTGGGAAAGTAACCCTATGGATGTTATCAATAAAAATGATAAATTTTTTGGTTTAGGCACCTGTGATATGAAAGGTTTTTTTGCTTTTATTTTACAAGCATGTAAAGGCTTGGACGTTAAAAAATTAAAAAAGCCATTGTATATATTAGCCACTGCAGATGAAGAAACAACAATGGCTGGAGCACGTTTTTTTGCACAAAGCCAAGCGATCAAACCCGATGTAGCAATTATCGGAGAACCAACAAACTTAGTACCTGTTATGATGCATAAAGGACATATGTCGCATCGTATTAGTGTACAAGGTCAGTCTGGGCATTCAAGTAAACCAAGCCGTGGTGTGAATGCTATTGAGATCATGTATGAAGTGATTGGTGAGCTAATTAGTTTACAAGAAAAGTTTAACCTAAATTACAATAATGAAAGATTCGATGTGCCTGCTCCTACGCTTAATATGGGCGCAATTAATGGTGGTGATAATGCCAACCGTATTTGTGGTTATTGTGAACTCGACATAGATCTGCGTTCCTTACCTGGTATGAGCGATGATGAACTACTGAACTGGTTAAGCGAAACATTAAAACCATTAGCTGAAAAGTACCCAGCTAGAATCAGCTTTGAAGAATTACACCCTAGTTCTCCAAGCTTTGAGCAATCAAAAATACCGGGTGAAGAAAGTTGCTTAGTCAGTATTGCTGAAGAAATTAGTGGTCACAGCTGTTGTGCAGTAAATTATGCTACCGAAGCCCCTTTTATTCAGCAACTTGGTTGTCAAACCATTGTGCTAGGGCCTGGCTCAATCGAGCAAGCACATCAACCCAATGAATTTTTAGCTCACAGCGAAATTGAAAAAACAGACAAATTACTGATAACGATGATTCAACGTTACTGTTTTTAAGTAAAATTAAAACAGCATTTAATGCGTTTTTTGAAAAATACTTGAGACTAAGTCAACTTCTCGACATAAACCGTTAAAATCTGGCACAGTTATATAGGCTCCTGTCTCTTGTATTAGACCAGCTGCCTTTAATTTATTCAGTAAACGCGACAGGGTTTCGGGTGTTATACCCAGTTGCGTTGCTAGAACTTTTTTAGTGCTAGGTAGCGCAAGTCGATTTCCTTGTTGATTTTGTTTACGGTATATTTCAGCAAAATACATAACTAAGCGTTGATTAGCATTCACTTGTGTAAGCATATCTAACGAGTTCATTAATTGCCCCACCCTATTACTCATGAAACCAATAACCTTCATTGCTAACTCACTATCAGATCTAAATAACTCAGTTAAACTTTTATAGCTATAACAAGTCAACAACGTGGCTTGGTCTACATGCGCATTCATAGGGTATACTCTTGGCTGCATGAAAACCGCCATTTCTGCAATAACACCACCACTTAAAAAAACTTTAAAGACCTTGTGCTCACCATTGGGCATTAACCGATACAGCGTCACTTTGCCTTTATTTACTAAATAAATATTATCTGCAGAATCTCCCTTTTCAAAGAGGCAATCGCCCGTAGACAGTGCCAATTTTTGACTCTGCGTATCAAGAAAATTTTTCTGTTTTTTATCTAAAAGTTGTAACAAATCTGATTGAGCAGCTGGCATTTACTTTTCCTTAATGAAAGTCATTGTAAACAACCTTGATATTTATCAAGTGCTGATATGCTACAACCATATTAATATAAATACAAATCATTCTCACTTAATAAAATAATGACTAAAAATACTTTCTATTTTTCACTTTTAAGTTTCATGTTAAGCGTTAATACCGCGTTTGCAGATACAAAAAAAATAACATTGGCAGGCCCTGCTGCTGTGGTTAGCTACCCGTTAATGGTAATGGCTGAACAACAAATGTTGTCATCTTCCTCAATCGTATTTTCTTTTGTTCGTTGGAAAAATCCTGACCAACTACGCGCCATGGTGATAGGTAACCAAGTTGATTTTTCGGCTATGCCATCAAACCTAGCAGCTATTTTTTACAATAAAGGTCATCAATTAACGCTATTGAATATTTCCGTTTGGAATATCATGGATATTATTAGTCGAAACAAAAAAGTAGTTTCACTTGTTGATTTAATCGGTAAAGAAATTGTCATCCCATTTAAAAATGATATGCCCAGTATTATTTTTGAACACCTACTGAATGCACAGTTAACAACTAAAGCTAATCAGGTAAAAATAAGGTATAGCCATAACTTAGCAGATGCTGCACAGTTACTTTTATCTGGGCAAGTTGAGCACGCATTATTGGTTGAACCTCTTAGCTCTGTTGCATTGTATCAAAATAGCAAAAAAGGAGACTTTAAATTAACACGCACCATCAATATTAGCCAGCAGTGGCAACAAACATTCCCTAACACACCCAAATTGCCACAAGCAGGTATTATTGCCAACACGTCGGTAAATACTGACAAAGTATTCATGTCAAAAGTCAATAGCGCCTATAAAAAAGCGGCTCTTTGGTGTAATACAAATGTGATCTTATGTGCTGATATTGTCAAAAAATACCTACCAAAAATGCCAAAATCTGCATTAATTACCGCCATAACAAAAACCAAGTTAGAACCTATTGACAGCAATATTGCTAAAACAGATCTACAAAATTTTTATCAATTACTTGCAGAACGTGATGCCAAACGGATTGGCGGTAAACAACCTGACGATAATTTTTATTTCTCCTTATGATTTTATATTTCATGCTAACCAATAAGCTCAGCATATGATGAACACACATAAAAAAAACATTATCTATTTGTGTAGCGTAATTAGTCTTTTGGGACTATGGCAACTGCTTGCTAACTACTTAAATGCAATGATCCTTGCGTCACCCCTACAAACGTTAATGCAACTGTCAACATTAATACTAACGGCAGAGTTTTGGCAGCAATTATTGATAACTATTATACGTTTGTTATACGCACTTAGCCTTGCTTGCTCTATTGGTTTCACTTTAGGTTTAATTGCAGGAAGACATGCTTGGTTAAAGTTTTATTTGGCTCCATTTCGTTGGCTACTGATGAGTATTCCACCCGTTATTGTGGTGTTACTTGCTATGTTGTGGTTTGGCATGGGTAACACCATGGTGATTTTTATCGCTGTACTTTTACTAACACCCACTATTTACATCAATACACAAAAAGCGGTTGAGCAAATTGATAACCATTGGTTTGAACTAGCAAAAGTATACCAATTTTCTTGGTTTCAGCGATTAGTAAAAATTTATATACCAGCCATTGCAGGTCCGTTATCTGCCACCTTAATTATTGTTTGCTGCAATGGCGTTCGCATTGTTGTACTCGCCGAAGTGTTAGGTACTCATCAAGGTATTGGCTACGAGCTAGCTAATGCTAGCAGTAATTTTGCCACTGCCGAACTATATGCTTGGGTTACGGTGAGCTTATGTATTGTTGCCTTTATGGAACTAGTACTTTTAAAGCCTATTCAGCATTATTTATTACGTTGGAGAGAATTTATCTAATGAAAATAAATACTCCTATAAACCAATCAAATAAACTGGTCTGCATGAATAACATTGGGCTAACCCTTGCTGAACAGATTATTTTTGAGAACTTGTCATTCCAACTTAATCGAGGCGATAAAGTCGCTTTACTTGGAGACAGCGGTGTTGGTAAATCAACCTTATTAAAATTAATTGCAGGCATTCACCAGCCCTCAAAAGGCACACTAACAAACCAAGCATCAAGAATAGGTTATGTTTTCCAAGAACCACGATTACTGCCATGGTTGACGGTTGCCCAAAACATTACTGAAGTAATGAAACCTCTTAAAATCAACAAAGAAAAAAGGGAACACAAACTCACTGCATTATTGACGCAAGTGGACCTACTTCAATATAAAAATTATTACCCTTATCAATTATCTGGCGGTATGGCACAACGCGTTTCATTAGCCAGAGCTTTTGCTATTGAACCTGATTTATTACTACTTGATGAACCATTTAGTGCCTTAGACCGAAACTTAACACAACAACTTAGCCAATTGTTGAGCTGTTTTCTGAAACCTGAAATAACAATGCTTTATGTGAGTCACTATATAGACCAAGTATTGCCGTTGGTGCCATCCCGCTTGTTTTTCCAAAAAAACAAGCATGGCTGCACCAAACTCACTGTGGACAAAAATACAAACATTGCCGAAAGGGAGAACTTTCTTGATAAATTTTATTCCACTAAAAAATAAGGTAG
>NZ_JBHFOM010000032.1:0-50830 GCF_053543955.1 Colwellia sp. E150_009 | reverse complement strand
ACTAATGAAATCCTCATCAGTAATATCATCGGCTTTCGTAAATGTTGTGAATTCCATAACTGTTGGTTTAACTTGGTTTAATCGTAGCATTGCCTTTCCTTGAGGTGTTAAAAATTATTTCTATACCAAGTTAGACGATACTATTTGATAGGTGTGACAAAGTAATCGAAAAGATATTAAAGTGTGGGATTTATTATTTCGTATTTAAGAGATAGACTCTAGGTCAATAAGTCCCGATCGTAAGTGCTCCAAAAATACTTTGACTTTATCAAGTGGATATATTTTGCCTGAGTAAAACGCATATAACACTAGATCTTCTGGTTCGCTGTTAAGTTCAATGTTAATAAGAAAGCCATTATCTATTTCTGTTTGACATGCATGTGTGGGTAAAATGGCAAAGCCAAGTCCTTTTAACGCACCAGCCTTGGCTATGTTACCGCTGTTAACCTTATAGCTGGATTGCACTTGAATAGTTTGCTTTTTCTTAAATCGCCATGGCATGCCTTGTAGCACAGATAAAGTGGTAATACAGGGGACTTTGCTTAAATCATCCAATGAACGTGGCAATGGATGTTTTTTAAGAAGCTCTGGTGCGGCAACCACAGAGCTTGGCCAACGCAGGATTTCCTTAGCGACCCAGCCTGAATCTTCCAATCTCCCACGGCCAAAGCTCAGTACCAGATCGAAGCCATCTAACAAGCCTTCTTTTGGATTTAATTGGGTGTCACAACTTAGTTGTATTCTAGGATACTCTAAGCAAAAATCCGCGATTATCTCAGCCATAAAAGGGAGGTCTGGCAAGATTATTTTAAGATGACCAGCGAGAGAATTACCATATAGTGAGACTTCTTCAAGGGTATCATTCATTGCTTGTGTGAGTGGTGAGATTGACTGATAGAATTGCTTTCCTGATGCAGTAGGAATCATTTTACGCGTAGTGCGTTCCAATAATCGTAAATTAAGCTGTTGCTCCAATAAAGCGACATGGCGACTAATATTCGATGTTGGCAATTGAAGTTGCTCTGCTGCCAGTTTAAAACTCAATTTTTCATATACGGCCTGAAAGCTAAGTAACCACTGAATTTCAATTTTTTCAATCATTCATTCACTCAAAAAATGGGATTAACAAAACAATAATAACTTATTTATCCTAAATTGTGGACTTGTAATAATCACTAACGAAGTTTATTAACGAGGTAGCATAGATGAAAAATAACAATAGAATTGCCATTGTCGGCGCAGGTGTAGCAGGAATAGCACTGGCGATATTGGCAACAAAGCAGGGGTATCAGGTGAGTTTGTATGAACGTGATAGTAAGATCTCGTCCATTGGAGCCGGTGTGACCTTATGGCCCAATGCAATTTTTGTACTGCAACAGATGGGCTTGGAAAAAGAAATAAAGCGAATGGGCGGTGTACCGAGTTGTATGCGTCAATTTAATCAATATGGTGTTCAACAAGGCAAGTTTAATATTGAAGACGTGAACATACTGAGTGGATTTCCCAGTGTGACTATATTGCGACATGATCTCATGGACATACTGGCCAAGGCACTAAACGATTTAGGTGTGCAAATACATTTCAATTGCCCAATGACAGCGCAAGATATTGATGCATTAAAGCAAGAGTTTACACTAGTGGTAGGCGCTGATGGGCGAATGAACTCAGTAGTACGCCAAACAATATACCCAGAAAAGGTGAAGCCCTGTTATCAGGGCTTCATTAATATTATTGGTATTAGTCGGCTGGAGGAAGGTGATTTAGATAACGCCATTCATGATTTTCGCGGCTCAGGTGAGCGCTTTGGCATTGTACCGATTAAAGCTGGTTTATGTTATTGGGCAGGGGGATGGAGTACTTCTATTGATAAAGATCGGCCTTTATCCACTTGGTACGACGAGATGCATCAGCGTTTTATGAACTGGCCTGACCCAGTAAAAAATGTATTGAAATCTTATGAGAAATCGTCGCTCAATCGTATCTTTGTTCATGATCTTGATCCACTGCCCTATTGGCATCAAGACAATGTTCTAATTATTGGAGATGCTGCACATGCACCTTTGCCTACTTCTGGTCAAGGGGCATGTCAGGCGTTGGAAGATGCCTGGCATCTTGCCCGATGTTTAGAAAAAAAAGATGTACTAGATAACATCCTAACAGGCTTTTATCAACAACGTATCGTTAAGACTTCTGCGGCTCAAACCGCGGGGAGACAATTAGCACAGCAAATTTTTTCAGACTATTCTGAACCTCAGCCCTCTGTTTCAGGTATTTCCGCTGAGCAGTTAACCGAGTTATGGATGCAAGGATTAGTGATGAATGAAACATAAGTTTCGTGGCCTTCCTGTCGAATACTCGTGCTCCTAACAACAAGATGGTATATCAGATCCCTTAAAAAATGCTTATTGCTTCTATTTAATAATAGATAAAGGCAGCGGATAAACCGCTGCTTTAGATGATTTCCAGTGGTTTCTTTGCAAATAAAGAACTCATCTTAGAAAGTCCTACACATAGCTGCCCATTAGAAATGAAATAAGAATGATCGGTTTGAGCTTAATCAGCCTCACAAATAAGCAGTAAATTTCGGTTATTATTGATACTGTTAGCTTCTGCTTAGCGCACAAAGTAACCATAAAAAAAGGCCGAAAATTTCGACCTTTTTAGTAATTCCAGTATGCAACTTTATTACTCTTCCACAGCTACACAAGCTATAAATGAAAACTTACTCAACCGTAACCGACTTAGCTAAGTTTCTTGGTTGGTCAACATCGGTCCCTTTGATAATGGCCACATAGTATGAAAGTAATTGTAACGGTATGGTGTACACAATTGGGGCGATTAATTCGTCACAGATTGGTACATCAATAACTTTCATGGTGTCGTCGCTAGAAAAATTAGCGTTAGAATCGGCAAATACATACATTAAGCCTCCACGTGCGCGTACTTCTTCTACGTTTGATTTTAATTTTTCAATTAAGTCATTTTTTGGTGCAACAACAATGACTGGCATTTCTGCGTCAATTAACGCTAATGGGCCGTGTTTTAACTCACCTGCAGCGTAGGCTTCTGCGTGGATATATGAAATTTCTTTAAGCTTTAATGCCCCTTCCATTGCAATTGGGTATTGATCACCTCTACCTAAGAATAGGGCGTGATGTTTATCGGCAAAATCTTCTGCTAAATCTTCAATTGAACTGGCTAATGCCAGTACTTCTTCAAGTTTGCTTGGTAGCGTCATTAATGCTTTAGCAATGTTGCTTTGTATTACTGTACTCATACCATGAGACTTACCTAAAGCTAACGTCATCATCATTAAGCCAACAAGTTGGGTAGTAAAGGCTTTGGTTGATGCAACGCCAATTTCTGCGCCAGCTTTGGTCATAAAGGCAAGATCAGATTCTCGCACTAATGATGAACCATCTACATTACAAATAGTTAAACTAGCTTGATAGCCTAGCTCTTTTGCTAAACGTAAAGCTGCCAGTGTATCGGCAGTTTCACCTGATTGAGAGATGGTAACTAATAATGCATTTTTAGGTACATGAGATTTTCTGTAACGAAATTCACTGGCTATTTCTATGTTACAAGAAACTCCCGCTAAGGCTTCTAGCCAATAACGCGCAACCATGCCAGAATGATAGCTTGTGCCACAAGCAATAATTTGTACATGCTCAATATTTTTGAAAATATCTTCTGCACCCGCACCGAAGGTATTCATATCAAGGGTATCACCAACTAAGCGCCCTTCTAAGGTGTTTCGTATCGCCGTTGGTTGCTCGTAGGTTTCTTTGAGCATGTAATGACGGTATTCCCCTTTATCACCACTGTCATGATTTACTGAAGCTTCTTTTGCTTCTCGTTCTACTGATTCACCATGAATATCGTACACATTCACATCAAATCGAGTGACTTCTGCTACATCACCTTCTTCTAAAAAAGAAAATTTACGGGTAACAGGTAATAACGCCATCATGTCTGATGCAATAAAGTTTTCACCTAAACCGTAGCCAATAACTAATGGGCTGCCGGAGCGTGCAACAATAATTCGGTCTTTGTCTGTACTGTCCATTACCACGGTGCCATAGGCACCTTCAAGTTGTTGAACTGTTTTTTGTACTGCAGCAAGTAATGTATCACTGTTTTTTAATTCATGGTGTACTAAATGCCCAATAACCTCTGTGTCTGTTTGAGAAACAAACTCATAACCATAGCCTTTAAGGAGATTACGTAAGGTTTCGTGATTTTCAATAATACCATTATGAACAACAGCAATATTACCACTAGAAAGATGTGGGTGAGCATTCACTTCGCTCGGAGCTCCATGTGTAGCCCAACGAGTATGCGCAATACCTGTACCACCGCTAAGCGGATTATCTTGTATTGCTTGTGCAAGTTCTTGCACTTTTCCTAAACGCTTAGCACTAACTAATAGATTTTGTTGATCTATTGTTGCAATACCTGCTGAATCATAACCTCGGTATTCTAAACGTCTTAGTCCTTCAACTAAAATTTCTGCTACATCACGTTGTGCTACTGCACCGACTATGCCACACATAGTGTATATCCTTTGTTTTAATTAATGGCTTTAGCGCATATTAAGTTTACGCCTTGAGCTACTAGTTGTGTTCTGACTGATTCAGACAAGTCATCATCAGTAATGAGGGTGTGTATTTGTTGCCATCCTAATTCTAAATTAGGTATTTTTTTAGCTATTTTGTCAGACTCAATCATAACAATAACTTCACGCGCCACTTCTGCCATTACTCGGCTTAAGCCTGTTAGTTCGTTAAACGTTGTAGTGCCTCGTTCAATATCTATGCCATCAGCCCCAATAAAGAGTTGATCAAAGTCATATGAACGGAGTACTTGTTCAGCTACTTGCCCTTGAAAAGCTTCTGAGTTTGCATCCCACGTACCACCTGTCATCAATAACGTTGGTTCATTCTCTAAGGCATGAATTTCGTTGGCTATACTCAATGCATTTGTCATTACTACTAAGCCTTTTTTATTTTCTAACTCACACACTAAAGCTGACGTTGTTTGACCGCTATCAATAATAATGCGGTTATGATCACGAATCAGTGTTGCTGCATGTTTAGCGATTATTTTCTTTTGCTTAGAAAGCTTTTCAGTTTTAGGTTCTGTTATTTCACTTGGTAGTGCTATCGCACCACCATAACGGCGTAAGAGCAAGCCGCTGTTTTCAAGCGAAGCCAAATCTTTTCTAATAGAAACTTCAGAAATATCAAATTGTTTAGCTAAACTATCAACACTTACTTCACCATTAATATTCAACTCTGCAATAATGCTATGGCGACGTTGCTGGGTATTTCTCTTTGACATAACGTTATAGATAAATTTTCAGTTGAGTTTCATTTGTGCTGTATTATGTTTCATTTCGAAAGTTAATGCAATAAATCTATACTTTACTTTGTCAGAATATAAGGTAAAAACTCAGGACATATTTTACTGTTTTTAATTCATCATGCATGATTGAATTTAGGTTATTTATTGGTAAAAACAGCCTAAATTACTCATTAAGAAGACGATTGTATTCAGGTGTTTTACTAAATTCAGCCGCTGCTTGTTGTAATTGATTTACTATTTTTTCATCGCTATTTTTATTTAATGCAATATAACCCATTCGTTGATTTTCTATTGTGATTTTTTTATAGCTAATAGTAATATTGGACTGATTAATAGCCTGTAAGCTAGTTTCTACATTATTAGGGTCAGAATAAATTAAATCTACCCGGCCATTAAGTAATAAATTAAGCATTTTATTGCTATCAGAAACAATATAAATATTTTCTTGCTCTGAAAAACCCGCGCTAATTAGCTCTTTATGTGCAGCAGAACCTAAAATAACAGCCGTAAGTTTTTTCTTTGCTTGTTCCATGGTTTCAACATAACTCTCTGGTTTACTTTTTAACGAAATAAACACACGTGCTGCTTGGCTTACTTTAATTATCCAATGAAAGTTATCTTCTCGTTCAGGTGTTCTGAACATACTTAAAATCAGCGTATTGGGTATGTTTTCAGCTAAAAATACAGCACGAGCCCAAGGAATATAAGCAATATCAGCACTAAGCTGTGTTTCTTTCAACAGGGCATTAAGAATTTCAATAGTAGGACCTTTATGCTCACCATTTTCTTGATATTGAAGTAATGGATTTGAAAAGGCAACAACCTGTAAATCAGCCGATATTTTGTTTTGTGCAAAAGACAATACCGGTTGAACACAAAGTAATAATAGAATTATTATTTTATAAAACATGTTGATTTAGGATTATTTTTTTACTGGACGTTGCCAATTATTAACATTACGTTGTTTACCCCGGGCAATAGATAACGCTTCTTTTTCAACTTCTTTAGTAATAACAGAACCTGCGCCAACAGTCGCTGTTTCACCAATAGTCACGGGGGCAACTAATGAGCTATTTGAACCAATAAAAGCATAATCCTTAATGATGGTTTGTGCTTTATTAACCCCATCGTAATTACACGTAATGGTACCTGCACCTATGTTGACATTTTTACCAATAAGGGTGTCACCAAGGTAGGTTAAGTGCCCTGCTTTACTACCTTCACCTAGGGTGGTTTTCTTCATTTCAACAAAGTTACCTACGTGTGAGTTTTTAAGCATTGATGTACCAGGACGAATTCGCGCGAACGGTCCTACAGAACAATTTTCACCTATAACGGCATCTTCGATAATAGTATTAGGTTTTATTTCAACATTTTCACTAATATAGCAATTTTTCAAAATACAATTAGCGCCAATACTTACACCACTAGCTAATTCTACCTTGCCTTCAAAAATACAATTAATATCAATACTAACTTCATTACCTATCACTAACGAACCTCGAATATCAATACGGGCAGGGTCGCGTAAACTTGCGCCAGCAATCATTAACTCTTGCGCTAATCTTGCTTGATAAGCACGCTCTAATGAGGCTAATTGTACTCTATTATTTGCACCTTCTACTTCAATTTCTGTTTCAGGGTGTGCTGTTGCTATTGATTTACCTTCATGATGCGCTGCTGCAATGATATCGGTTAAATAATATTCACCTTGAGCATTTTCATTAGACAGACCGCTTAACCAACGTTTCAAGTCACCACCATTAGCTAACAAAATACCCGTATTGGCTTCATTAATGGTTAGCTGTTCTGGGCTTGCATCTTTTTGCTCAATAATACCAACCACTTGCCCATCAACACGCACAATACGACCATAGCCAGTTGGGTTAGCTAAATTAACCGTTAATAAGGCCATTCCATTTTCTGGTTTGGCCTGTAGTAAACTTTCTAAAGTTGATACTTTAGTCAGTGGTACATCGCCATACAGTACCAAAACATTTTCATCATCTTTTAAAAAAGGAGAAGCTTGGTCAACCGCATGCCCCGTGCCTAATTGCTCTTTTTGTTCTACAAAGGTTAAATCTTCACCTAAGCCATTTTCAGTTAACGCTGCTTTAAGTACTTCACCACCAAAACCATAAACAACATAAATATTTTTAGCACCAATTTGGCGTGCAGTATCAATAACATGTGAAACCATGGGCTTATCAGCGACAACATGAAGTACTTTAGGTAAGGTAGAGCGCATACGAGTACCTTTACCCGCAGCAAGAATAACAACAGAGAGAGACATGATAAATCCATTCAAATTAACTAATTTTTTATCGCTGTATTGTACCTAAACTTCAGCTCTCTTTACTAGTGATTATGTTGAATATCCATACTTTCTCCATTTGCGTTGTATATGCCAGACGCACTATGATCGATAAAACCAAGATTAATCATTTTAATTAAAAAGGGATCGGATTCATTATCACCAATATCGGCAAAATCAGTGCTTTGATAATTGGCTCGTTGGGCAAAAATCTGATTGATCACTTTCATGTTGTGCTCAATTTTTTGTAATTGCCAATGACTTTTTTTATTACCTTGTGTAATGGTTAACTCTGTAATTAAATTCAAATTTTTATTCCATAACAGTTTTCCGCTCAAGTTTGAATCATCACTGTGCCATTGATACTGTTCTTGCTGATAGCACTCGTCTGCCATAGTATTAATTAATGTTAACGTCTGTTTTTTACTGTTTGGAATAAGCTGTCTAATTTGTTGCCAATATTCTTCTGACATTGGTTTAGCTTGATATTCAATGCTTCTTTTAAATTGATCAAAATGCGTAGTTTTTTGAACTAAGCCATTACTTGATCTATACCAAGTAGTCGATTGCTCGCCATTAATTGACAACACTTTTTGATTAGTTCGCCATAATGAACTGAGGTGAACGGCTTTATCTGTAATTGAATATTGGTTTTCATTACTGTGTATTTTACTGTTTGTTAGTTGATAATACGCACCGAGAAAGTCTTCGCTAAGATGGCAAGTTTGCTCTGCTTTTACCATAAAAGTAGTGAATACTAACAGTAAAAAAATGGCTATAGAACTTTTCATTAAATACTCCAGGGGAGTTATCACTAACCCCCCCTTAATTGGTGAAAACAGCTAACGTTATTCGTTGCTACCTGTTAAATTTGCGGCGTAATTCATAATATGAAAAATAATACTTTGCTCATTTGTACCTGTAACTAAATGTGCACCTGGTCCTGATGCAAAAATGGCCACGTCTTCACCTGCGTGGGTTTCTGATGATAAAGGCACCAGTGCTTCTTGATGAAAACCAACCGTTGTTGTATCAACACTCGTTAAATCAACACGACCTGCACCATTTTCATTAGCATAGGCGGCATCTGCATCAGTTTCTTGCCCTAGGTTTTGATATCCAAGGCCATTGGTATACCCCAATGTAGTGTATGGCATACCATCACTTGCTAAACTTTCTTCCGTTTGACCTACACCCACTACTTTACCGAGTATTGGATTACCGCGCTTTGGATAACCTGCTATGGTAAATACGTGGCTGTGATCCGCTGTAACAATAATGAGTGTCTCTTCGGGGTTAGTACTATCCATAGCCATTTGCACCGCTTTAGCAAACTCAATTGTGTCATTTAATGCGTTATATGCGTTACCCGCATGATGCGCGTGGTCTATTCGACCTGATTCAACCGTTAAGAAAAAACCTTTATCATTATTGTCTAGTATATCAATGGCTTTGCTAGTCATTTCACTCAAACTAGGTTCACCTGCAATATCATTTGCTCTATCGGCTTCATATTGCATATGTGATTCATTAAATAATCCAAACAGGCGAGTTGTTGTTTCAGGGTTAATTGCATCAAAACCAGCTTGATCAACTATATACTTGCCTGATGTGTACTTGGCACGCCACTCAGCAGTTAAATCGCGCCCATCATTTCTATCACCTTCTTTTTCACTTACTGCATCAATACTATTGAATGCTGCATCTTTAGGTAAAAAATGACGGCGACCTCCACCCATCACAACCTCAATACCATCAACATCTACGCCTGTCATTCTGGCTTCTAAATTAACCTCAAAATTTACTAATTGTGAAGCTATATCTTCACAGCCCGCAGCAATGGAGTTAGCAGACATATCTGATACATCTTCCCAATTGCGCTCTGCAGATTTTGCGTAAGTCGCTGCTGGTGTTGCATGCGTAATTCGTGCTGTAGAAATAATACCAGTAGATTTACCCGCAATTTCAGCAAGCTCTAATGCTGTTGTCATTTCATTACCAGCAACGCTTAAACAGTCACCTCGCTGAATATCTGCATCAACACCTAATACACCTGCATCTGTTTTCACGCCTGACATCATGGCGGTCATGGTGCCTGCAGAATCAGGCGTTTGTGCATCAACATTATAGGTTTTAGCAAATCCTGTAAAAGGAAAGTTTTCAAAACTTAAACGATTACTTTCTCCTAGCATACCTTTGCGCTGCCCTTCAAGAATTCGCGCAGCGGTTAAGGTAGAGATACCCATGCCATCACCAACAAATAAAATAACATTTTTTGCTTTGCCTTTAAGTTCTGATATTTCAGACACACTTTGCCAATTAGTTTCTGCCGTTTCTATTGCTTTTTCCCCTTGAATAAACCATTCATTGGAAACGTTTGTCGATAAGCTTTCTCGGGTTAACGTATTATTTTTATCACTATCATCACATGCGGCCAAACTGCATAAAATGGTAAGAGCAATTATTGAGTTATTAAAGTTTTTCATACATTTTTCCTAAATTATTAACTTTGGCAACTATTCAGTTAAACCAAGCGCTTTATTGATGATATGGAATATAACGCTCTGTTCAATATTACCTTGTACTAGTTGAGCACCTGGTCCCATGGCGTGAACAGAAATATCTTCTCCTGCATGGGTTTCTGAACCTAAAGGAATGTTAGCTTCTTGATGATAACCACTGTCCATCGTGTTAATTGCTGTTAAATTTATACGCCCTGAATTAATAGCTTCGTTGTAACCTTTGTCTGCATCTGTTGCACCAATAAGGTTACGATGTCCTAAACCATTGGTATAACCTACTGTGGTGTACGGCATGCCATCACTCGCTAAAGTTGCTTCAGTGCTTCCAACAGAAACAACTTTACCCAAAATAGGGTTGCCCCGTTTTGGGTAACCTGCAATGGTAAAAACATGGCTATGATCGGCAGTAACTAAGATCAATGTTTCTTCTGGATTAGTATTATCAATTGCCGCTTGAACAGCATTAGCTAACTCAATCGTATCGGTTAAGGCATTGTATGCGCTACCTGCATGATGACCATGGTCAATACGCCCAGATTCAACAGTAAGAAAGTATCCTTTCTTATTGTTATCTAGAATATCTAATGCGGTAGTCGTCATTTCTGTTAAACTTGGTTCTCCAGCAATATCATTTACTCTATCAGCCTCATATTGCATGTGCGACTCGTTGAATAACCCTAAAACTTGCGGTGTATTAGTGGTATCTAATAAATCAAAACCCGTTTGATCAACAATATATTTACCTTGTGGGTAATTTGTTTGCCATTGCGCAGTTAAGTCAACTTCATCTGTTCTGTCTCCTTCAACTTCACTCATTGCATCTGCACTATTAAAAGCGATGTCTTTTGGTAAAAAGTGACGACGACCGCCCCCAAACATTACTTCAATACCATCAACATCAACGTCTGGATAACGTTCTTCTAGATTTTTTTCAAAATTGATAAGTTGTGAGGCAATATCTTCACAGCCTTGATCCACGGCTTCGCTCGGCATATCAGAAATATCTTCCCAATTGCGTTCCGCTGATTTTGCATACGTAGCGGCTGGTGTTGCATGTGTAATACGCGCTGTCGAAATAATACCCGTTGATAACCCGCGTATTTCAGCAAGTTCTAGTAAAGTAACAGCTTCATTACCTTTTACTGTTGCACAGTTACCTCGTTCTATATTTTCAGTTACCCCTATCACGCCAGCATCACTTTTTAACCCAGACATCATCGCTGTCATTGTGCCAGCAGAATCTGGGGTTTGTGCATCAACATTATAGGTTTTTACCAAAGCGCTGAATGGAAATTTTTCAAAACTTAAATACCCTTCTTCTCCAGATTTTCCTGCTTGTTGCCCTTGTAATATTCGTGCTGCGGTTAGTGTTGAAATACCCATACCATCACCGACGAAAAGAATCACATTTTTAGCTTTACTTTGTGTTGTTTGTGCCAATTTATTCGCTAGTACTTGCTCGCCTTGCTTATACCAGTCATTAGTTTTTTGATCATTAAATAAATCAACAGCTAACGCAGAGAGGCTTACACTCGGTAGCATAGTCGCTAAGACTAATGCGATGGTTTTTTTGTGCATTATTTACTCCAACCAGATAAATTAAAAATTAATATGCGAGCTAAAATAAAGCATTTGTGTGAAGTAAATATGACTAAAATATGGCGTTTCATTGATGTTTATATGACGATTAAGTGACAAAAAATAAATCATTTTTATATAGGGTTCAGGTTGAATCAGTATTATTTTTTCTTGCACACATCAAGTGCAAATGAGCTTTTTTTCGCCCTAAAATTACGCATAAGGTTAATATTTTTATTCATACTAGTATTATTTTTTTGTTATTTTTCATTAAGTTGTTTTTTATAAAATCTTTGGTACACATTTTGCGATAGCACTGTCAATATTGTCTGTGAGAGTGATAAGTAAACTATGAGTTCAAAAATAAAGTTAGTGGTGGTGGGTAATGGTCCTGTTGGTCATAATTTTTTAGAGTATTTGGTTGAAAGTGGTCAAAGTGAAAATTATCAAGTCACCGTCTTTGGTGAAGAACCTATTCCAGCCTATGATAGAGTCCATTTAACCGCTTGGTTTAAAAATCAATCAGTTGAAGACATTAATATGGTTCACGATGACTTTTACCCTCATAATAACTTCACTCTCCATACTGGAGACAAAGTTACACAAATAGATCGTTTTAAAAAAGTCGTTGTTTCTGAATCTGGTCTTGAAGTGAATTACGACAAGATTATTCTTGCAACAGGTTCTTTTCCTTTTGTTCCACCTGTTCCTGGTCATCAACGCGATAATGTTTTTGTTTACCGTACCATTGAAGACCTTGAAAAAATTACAGCGGCTGCAAAAACAGGAAAAGTAGGCGCTGTTATTGGTGGTGGCTTACTTGGTTTAGAAGCGGCTAAAGCTCTCATGGATTTAGATTTACAAACTCATGTAATTGAGTTTGCGCCTCGCTTGATGGCTGTGCAAGTCGACGATGGTGGTGGCAAAATGCTGAGTAAAAAAATTCAAGATTTAGGTGTTAGTGTTCATACACAAAAAAATACCCAAAATATTACCGATGGAGACACTGCTTTTCATAAAATGAGTTTTGCTGACGGTGAAGAATTAGAAACAGATATTATTGTATTTTCAGCAGGTATTCGTCCACGTGATGAACTGGCTCGCCAAGCGGGTTTAGGCATGGGCGCTCGTGGTGGTGTGGTAATTAATAATAATTGCTTAACTTCAGATCCTGACATTTATGCCATTGGCGAAGTGGCGCTTTGGGATAATAAAATTTACGGTTTAATTGCCCCTGGTAACGCTATGGCTCATGCAGCCGTTGATCACTTAACAAATACAGGCACTAGCGAGTTTACTGGTGCTGATATGAGTACAAAATTGAAACTGATGGGCGTTGACGTTGCGTCTATTGGTGATGCTCACGGTACAACACCTAACTGTCGTAGTTATACTTATGTTAATGATCGTGAAGAAGTTTACAAAAAAATTGTAGTGAGTCAAGATGACAAGCTATTACTTGGTGCAGTACTTATTGGCGATGCTGCGGAATACGGCTCTTTATTACAATTCATGCTAAATAAAATGGAATTACCCAGTGAACCTGAAGGCCTTATTCTACCAAGTTTAGACGGCTCATCGAGCGGAATTGGTGTTGATGCACTACCTGATTCTGCTCAACTTTGTTCATGTTTAAACGTGACTAAAGGCGATATTATTGACGCTGTAGAAGCTGGTGCTTCCGACATGGCTGCTATTAAATCTTGCACCAAAGCAGCCACAGGCTGTGGTGGTTGTACAGCTTTAGTAACCCAAGTATTAAACTGCGAATTAGAAAAACAAGGGGTGGAAGTTAATACTGATCTTTGTGAACATTTTGCTTACACACGCCAAGATTTATATAACATTATCCGCGTTGAAAATATTAAGAGCTTTGCTGAATTACTTGAAAAACACGGTACTGGTTTAGGTTGTGATATTTGTAAACCAACAGCGGCTAACATTTTAGCTTCTTGTTGGAATGATCACGTATTTAATAGCAACCTTCAAGGCTTACAGGATACCAATGATTACTTCATGGGTAATATGCAAAAAGATGGTACTTATTCTGTTGTGCCTCGAGTTGCTGGTGGTGAAATTACCCCAGAGAAATTGATTGTTTTAGGTGAGGTTGCTAAAAAGTATAACCTTTATACCAAAATTACTGGCGGTCAACGGGTTGACTTATTTGGTGCTCGCTCTGAACAATTACCTGATATTTGGCGTGAATTGGTTGATGCTGGCTTTGAAACAGGCCATGCATACGGCAAATCATTAAGAACCGTTAAATCATGTGTTGGTTCAACATGGTGCCGTTATGGTGTTCAGGATTCAATGGCATTATCTATTTTATTAGAAAATCGTTACAAAGGATTACGCTCACCCCATAAATTAAAAATGGCCGTTTCTGGATGTACCCGTGAATGTGCAGAAGCACAGAGTAAAGATGTGGGTATTATTGCCACTGAAAACGG
This sequence comes from Colwellia sp. E150_009, assembly GCF_053543955.1. Taxonomy (NCBI): domain Bacteria; kingdom Pseudomonadati; phylum Pseudomonadota; class Gammaproteobacteria; order Alteromonadales; family Colwelliaceae; genus Colwellia; species Colwellia sp. E150_009. Next base: position 36,596 of record NZ_JBHFOM010000032.1, on the reverse strand, counting down.
GTGGAATATGTATGTGTGCGGTAATGGAGGTATGAAACCTCGCCATGCTGATTTATTTGCTTCAGATCTTAGTGATGTTGATTTAATTAAATATATTGACAGATTTTATATGTTTTATATTCGCACAGCGGATCGCTTACAACGTACCTCAGTGTGGATGGATAATATGGAAGGCGGTTTAAAGTATTTAAAATCTGTCATTATAGACGACAAATTAGGCTTAGCAGCTGAATTAGAGCAAGAAATGTCTAACGTGGTCGATACTTATCAATGTGAATGGAAAACAACCATTGAAGATCCTGAAAAACTGAAGCGTTTCACTCACTTTGTTAACAGTAAACTACATGACGACAATGTAATATTCACTACTGAACGTGAACAAATACGCCCTGCTATGACTTCAGAACGAAGCACTGAAACAGTTTAATAAGGAAACATGATGACCACAATACAACAGCAATGGTTCGATATTTGTAATATTGATGACATACTACCCAGCATGGGACGTTGCGCACTTTTTAATAAACAACAAATTGCAATTTTTCGAATAACCGATGAGCATGGCCAACAAAATCTATATGCTATTGATAATTACTGTCCGTTTAGTCACTCTAATACTCTATCACGCGGTTTAACGGGAAGTATTGATAATAAAGTAGTAGTCGCCTCTCCGCTTTATAAGCAACATTTTGAGTTAACGACTGGGCTTTGCCTTGAAGATGGTAATGTTAGCGTTAAAACTTACCCTGTGCGCCTTAACGGCAGTACCGTTCAGCTTGCAGCATAAGGAATTATAATGAACAATTTTACTAAATATACTTATTACACCGCTGATGTTTTTACCGATCAAGCTTTTAATGGTGTGCCTTTACCTGTTTTTCCTGAGGCAAGCGGTTTAACTGATATTCAAATGCAAAAAATTGCCAATGAACTCAATGCTTCAAGTACTATTTTTTTGCTACCCGCAGATGATGAAAACACTCGAAATATTCGTGTTTTTTCTAAAGATAAAGAACAACCTACCAGCCTTCATGCAATTTTAGCAGCGAGTTATGTTTTAGCAAAAACAACCATAACTCTCACTAGTAAACATACACTTATTTCACTTATTTCACTTATTTCAACTATGAAAGGTCATAATCAGGTAATTAATAGCTATGTATCTAAAAATGATGATGGTGATGTAGGTATTATTCAACAAACCTATGATACCCATGCAGCAATTGATTATTACACACCAACTACTGATGAATTAGCTGCTATGTTGTCACTTAGTCCTGCAGATATAGGATTTGACCATTATCGTCCTTTGATTGTTTCTTGTGGTGTTCCTTATTTAATTGTACCTATTATGTCTTACACAGCGATACGTGAGGCTAAATTTAACGAATCAGCATGGAGTAATTCATCAGCACCCAGTTCATTAGCGCAAGAAATCTTACTTTTTGCTAACAATACCGATGATAACCCTGCTGATTTTCATGCTCGCTTATTAGGTCCCGCTATTGCACATCATGAAGATCCACCGATAGGCGGTGCAATACCGGCTTTTGCTAGTCATATTTGTGATCATCCTCATGTACAAGCAGGTACTCATGTTTTTGGCATTCAAAGGGGCGCAAATGATGCTCGAAAGAGTCTTTTTTATGTAGAAATGGATAACAAACAAAGCAAAGACTTAACCATACGTGTTGGCGGACACGGCGTTTTAATGAGTGAAGCAAATATTAGAGTATAATTATAATAGTCGTTATTTCCAGTAATTAACCTGAACTCAGTTTAAGAGATAGTTAGTATTATATTAAATTGAGGCAAAACTTGATTACATCTGATAACTAAATTTACACTTTGTTAGTTTTAAATATACGATCAATACCCTTTTCAGTATCTTTTAAATCATAGGGAACTTTTTATAATTTCCCTACTCTTAATAAAGGTAAGTTTTATTTCCCTTGAGTGTTTTATGCGTCTATTAAATAGACGTATTTTTTTGCCTGTAATTGAATGAAATAGGTATTACCTAATATCTTCCAAAAAAAACGCCTTGTTACTATAAAGCAACAAGGCGTTTCTAATTGATTCACTAAACCTTAGTTTATGACTGAATAAGAGATATTATTAATTTCTTTTATTCGTCGCTTGAATAACACGTAATTGAGCTACTGCACGTGCTAATTCAGCCGCAACTGCGGCATAGTCTACATCAGTGCCATGGGCATTCATGTTTTCTTCTGCGCGTTGTTTAGCTTCTAAAGCGGCTTGTTCATCCAAGTCATCACCACGTGTTGCTACATCCGCTAACACAGTTACTTGATTTGGTTGAACTTCTAACATACCACCAGACAGATAGATAACTTCTTCGCTACCATCATTTTTAGTAATAAGTGCCATACCAGGTTTTAGTGAGGTCAGTAAAGGTGCGTGACCAGGCATAATACCCAACTCACCTTCACTACCTGTGATCTGTAATGATTTGATGCTGCCAGAAAATAAACTTTCCTGTGCACTTACTACATCCAGATTAACAGTTAATAATGCCATTTGACTCGACCTCTTAAATTGTAAGCACTTATATTTTACAAGTGCTTACCAGATGATTACATCTTGTTAGCTTTCTCTACGGCTTCTTCAATTGAACCAACCATGTAGAACGCTTGCTCAGGCATATCATCATATTCACCTGCTAAAATTCCTTTGAACCCAGCAATGGTGTCTTTTAATGATACATATTTACCAGGTGAACCAGTAAATACTTCAGCAACAAAGAACGGTTGAGATAAGAAACGTTGAATCTTACGTGCGCGAGATACTGTTTGTTTATCTTCTTCAGATAACTCATCCATACCTAAGATGGCGATGATATCTTTAAGTTCTTTATAGCGTTGTAATACAGTTTGTACGCCACGAGCTACTTCATAATGTTCTGCACCAACCACTAATGGGTCAAGCTGACGAGAAGTTGAATCTAGTGGGTCAATCGCAGGATAAATACCTAACTCAGCAATAGAACGAGAAAGTACTACAGTTGCATCTAAGTGAGCAAAGGTAGTTGCAGGGCTTGGATCGGTCAAATCATCTGCTGGTACATATACCGCTTGAATTGATGTGATTGAACCTTTATTAGTTGAGGTAATACGTTCTTGTAATACACCCATTTCTTCAGCAAGTGTAGGTTGGTAACCTACCGCTGATGGCATACGACCAAGTAACGCTGATACTTCAGTACCTGCAAGTGTATAACGGTAAATGTTATCTACGAAGAATAATACATCACGACCTTCGTCACGGAATTTTTCTGCCATAGTCAAACCTGTCATGGCAACACGTAAACGGTTTCCTGGAGGCTCGTTCATTTGACCGTATACTAACGATACCTTATCAAGTACGTTAGAATCGTTCATTTCGTGATAGAAATCGTTACCTTCACGTGTACGCTCACCAACACCAGCGAATACTGAATAACCACTGTGCTCAATAGCGATGTTACGGATAAGTTCCATCATGTTTACTGTTTTACCAACACCAGCACCACCGAAAAGACCAACTTTACCACCCTTAGCGAATGGACAAACTAAATCGATTACTTTGATACCTGTTTCTAACAATTCGTTAGACATGGCTTGTTCTGCGTAAGCTGGTGCTTCACGGTGAATAGACCAACGGTCTTTTTCACCAATAGGGCCAGCTTCATCGATAGGTTCACCTAGTACGTTCATGATGCGACCTAAGGTCTCAACACCAACAGGAACTTGAATTCCCTTACCGGTATTTACTACATTCAGTCCACGACGCAAACCGTCTGAGGTACCCATTGCAATAGTACGTACAACACCGCCACCAAGCTGCTGTTGAACTTCTAGTACTAAACCATCTAGGTCACCTTCGGTTATATTTAATGCGTCATATACCTGAGGTACAGCATTTTGTGGAAATTCAACATCCACAACTGCGCCAATGATTTGGACGACTTTACCTGTACTCATGTTTATTCCTCTTAATTTAAATTTGCTGATATAACAGCAAATTCTAAGTTAAATTACGAAACTATTGACTGCCTTTGTATTATAACAAGGGCAAATTACCAATTAACCAACCGCTGCCGCTCCTGCTACAATCTCACCCAACTCTTGAGTAATTGCAGCTTGACGTGCTTTGTTGTATACCAGTTGTAAATCATCAATCAGCTCACCAGCATTGTCTGTTGCGGCTTTCATGGCTACCATACGGGCAGCTTGTTCACAGGCTAGGTTTTCAACCACACCTTGATATACTTGCGATTCTACATAACGAACTAATAATTGATCTAACAATACGTTAGCATCAGGTTCGTATATGTAATCCCAACGATGCTTAATAGCGTCATCGTCAGATTTAGGCAAAGGTAACATTTGATCAACTGTTGGCTCTTGTGTCATCGTATTAACAAATTTGTTATACACAACGAACAATTTATCAATTTCACCGTCATCATAGGCTTTCAACATAACCTGTACACTACCAACTAAGTCAGTAATTGAAGGGTTATCCCCTAGCCCAGATATTTGTGCAGATACTTTAGCGCCCATGTTGTTAAAAAATGAAGTAGCTTTAGAGCCTACTACCGCAAATTCAACTTCTGCTGATTCTGACTGCCATTTAGCAGCATCAGCGAGCACTTTTTTAAATAAATTAATATTTAAACCACCACACAAACCACGGTCTGTTGATACAACAATATAGCCAACACGCTTAACTTCACGTTCTTCCATATAGGGATGGCGATATTCTAAGTTGCCAAGCGCAATATGACCGATCACGTTTCGTATATTTGTCGCATATGGACGAGAGGCTGCCATGCTTTCTTGTGCTTTACGCATTTTTGAAGCGGCAACCATTTCCATAGCGTTTGTGATCTTTTGAGTGTTTTGTACACTCGCAATCTTGGTTTTTATTTCTTTACCAACGGCCATGACTCTCTCTCCGAAAAGATTACTTAATTAAAAACGTCTTACCAAGTTTGTGTAGACTTGAAATTTTCAAGTGCTTTCGTCAAACCTGCTTCAATGTCTTTATCGTAGTTACCTGATTCGTTAATCGTAGCCATAAGCTCAGCCTGATTATTACTCATATAGGTTTGTAACGCGTCTTCAAAATCATTGATTTTGTTTATTTCAACGTCATTCAAGAAACCTTTTTCCGCAGCAAATAAAGAGACGGCAGTTTGAGCAACAGATAATGGGCTATATTGCTTTTGCTTCATTAATTCAGTAACACGTTGGCCATGCTCTAACTGAGCACGCGTTGCGTCATCTAAATCTGAGGCAAATTGAGCAAATGCCGCTAATTCACGATATTGAGCCAATGCTAAACGGATACCACCACCTAATTTCTTGATGATTTTCGTTTGCGCTGCACCACCAACACGAGATACTGACAAACCAGCATTTACCGCAGGACGAATACCTGAGTTGAATAAATCAGACTCAAGGAATATTTGACCATCCGTAATAGAGATTACGTTTGTTGGTACGAAAGCAGATACATCACCCGCTTGTGTTTCAATAATAGGTAAAGCAGTTAATGAACCTGTTTGACCTTTTACTTCACCGTTTGTGAATTTTTCAACGTAAGCTTCGTTTACACGAGCAGCACGTTCTAATAAACGACTATGAAGATAGAAAACATCACCTGGGTATGCTTCACGACCTGGTGGACGACGAAGTAGTAATGAAATTTGACGATAAGCAACAGCTTGCTTAGACAAATCATCATATACGATCAACGCATCTTCACCGCGGTCACGGAAGTATTCACCCATTGAACAACCAGCGTATGGTGCTAGGTATTGAAGTGCAGCAGCTTCAGAAGCTGAAGCAACAACAACAATAGTATTTGATAACGCGCCGTGCTCTTCTAAGCTACGTACTACGTTTGCAACAGTAGAGGCTTTTTGGCCAATCGCTACATAAATACTTTTGATACCTGTGTTCTTTTGGTTAATGATGGCGTCAAGTGCAATCGCTGATTTACCGATTTGACGGTCACCAATGATTAATTCACGTTGGCCACGACCAATTGGAATCATAGAGTCAATTGATTTAATACCAGTTTGTACTGGTTGATCAACTGATTTACGTTCAATAACACCGGGTGCAACAACTTCTACAGGAGAGAAGCCATCATTTTCAACTGGGCCTTTGCCATCAATTGGTTCACCTAATGTATTTACTACACGGCCTAATAAGCCGCGACCTACAGGTACTTCTAAAATACGGCCAGTACCTTTAACTTTTTGTCCTTCTGCTAAATCAGCATAAGGCCCCATAACTACCGCACCGACCGAATCACGGTCAAGGTTTAACGCGATAGCATAACGACTACCAGGAAGTTCGATCATTTCACCTTGCATTACATCGGCAAGGCCATGGATACGAATAATACCATCTGTTACAGAAACGATAGTACCTTCGTTGCGAGCTTCGCTGACAACGTCAAACTGTTCAATACGATTTTTGATCAGTTCAGCGATTTCAGTGGAATTCAGTTGCATGCTCTGTTCCCTTATCTAAGATTGTAATGTTGTTGCTAAACGGCTCAGTTTACCTTGTATAGAGCCATCAATTACTACATCTCCAGCTTGTATAATCAAGCCTGAGATAATGCTTTCATCAACAATACAATTAAGCTTTACTTTACGTGCCAAGCGCTTTTCAAGCGCGGCGCTTAATGTTTTTGTCTGTGCTACTTTTAATTTAACAGCAGAGGTAACATCCACAGTAACTTCTTGTTCAAATTCAGCTTTTAATGCTAAAAATTGTTCAAGTACTTGTGGTAGCACCAACAAACGTTCGTTTTCTGCCATCACTTTCAAAAAGTTCTGGCCTTGGCTGTCTACTTGCTCGCCACAAACACCTAAAAATAATGTTTGTGCTTGCTCAACTGAAGTACCGCCAGACAAATAACCCTTAATGGTTTCATCTTTAGCAACTTCAGCAGCAAATGTTAACTGATCTAACCAGCTATCAACTGCTTTAGCTTCAACAGCAAAGTCGAACGCTGCTTTAGCATAAGGACGAGCGACGGTTGTCAATTCAGACATAGCTCTTTCCTCTTAAAGTTCAGCGACGAGTTTATCTAAAATGTCGCTATGTGCAGCGGCATCAATTGAACGCTCAAGAATTTTCTCGGCACCAGCAACAGCAAGAACAGCCACTTGTTGACGAAGTTCTTCTTTTGCACGATTACGTTCAGTTTCGATTTCTGCATGACCAGAAGCTAAGATTCTTTCTTTCTCAGCTTGCGCTTTACCAGCAGCTTCTTCAACAATTTTAGCTTCATGCTTTTTAGCAGCATCTACAATTGATGCAGCTTCAAGCTTGGCTTTTTTTAGTTGAGCTGTAGCTTTTTCTTGAGCAAGCTCAAGATCTTTAGCAGCACGGTCTGAAGCAGCAAGTCCGTCGGCAATAGTTGCTTGACGAGCTTCAATGGCACCAATAATTGGTGGCCATACATACTTCATACAGAATATTACAAATACGACAAATGCGATTAATTCACCAAGTAATGTGGCATTAAGATTCATTTGTGTACCCTCCTATTTAAATTCGCGGTTAAACAATGGACTTAAAATTAAGCACCAACTGCGAATAATAGGTATAAGCCAATCGCAACACCGATCATAGCGATCGCATCGATAAGACCCGCTACAATGAACATTTTCACTTGTAGTTGTGGGGCAAGTTCAGGTTGACGAGCAGCAGATTCTAAGAATTTGCCACCTAATAGACCAAAACCAATCGCAGTACCTAAAGCACCTAGACCGATTAGTAACGCAACAGCGATATATAACATAGTTATCTCCGATTATTTAAAGTTATAAAGTTAAAAAAAATTAAAAATTTGTACAAAAACTATCATTAATATATTTCAATATATTAATGATCTTCATGTGCTAGACTCAAATATAGAATCGTTAACATCATGAAAATAAACGCCTGTAATGGGATAACCAACAAGTGGAATGCAGCCCATAAAAAGTGTACTGGCAATTGGAATAAACCAATTGTTGCTATCAGTAAGAAAATTAACTCACCCGCATATAAATTACCAAACAAACGTAAGGCTAATGATAATGGGCGTGCTAATAAAGTAACCATCTCAAGAATAAAGTTTACTGGATAAAGTGACCAGTGACCAAAAGGCTGAGTGGTGAGTTCTTTAATAAATCCGCCAACACCTTTAACTTTAATTGAGTAGTAAATTATAAGAACAAATACACCTAAAGCTAAGGCAAAGGTCATATTTGGATCCGTTGTTGGTACTGCTTTCATGTAATGAACACCAAACAACTCAAAGATTCTAGGAATTAAATCAACTGGAACCCAATCCATTGCGTTCATTAATAACACCCAAACAAATATTGTTAATGCTAACGGCGCAATAACAGGGTTTTTACCGTGAAATGTGCTTTTAACACTATCGTCAACAAACTCAACAATAATTTCTACTACACATTGCCATTTACCGGGTACACCCGCCGTCGCTTTTTTCGCTACTGCACGAAATGATAAAATAAAAACTAAGCCCAAAAATATTGACCAACCTAAAGTATCAACATGAAAAGACCAAAAGCCTTCTCCTACAGTTAGATTCTGAAGGTGATGTTTAATATATTCTTGGCTAGTAATTTCAGCACCTGAAGCCATATTAATTATCCCAATGATTAAAGTTTAAAAATAAAATTTTTAGTTACGGTTTATCATTAATAGTACTTTTTAAAAAAAAGCGGTGATATTAATGGCATAACCATAACTAAGCAAAACATTACAAAAAATGGTATTGGCAGTAGCACTAAAAATTTAAAGGCGAGTGCAAATAACAAGGCCGTAAGAACCATTTTTAATTTTACGCCACTAAAAAAGGATTCAACCACTTTTTTTGATGACTGCGCCCCTGCATATTGAAATGCTTTCAGGGCAAAAACAATGTTGGGTACTATTGCTACTATACCACCAGTAAAACCTGATAAAGCATGCGATATATCCCAAAAAATATATATTATCAGCGTTATCATCAATACCATATACATTGTGAATAATATTTGCAAAAGAGCAATTTTTCGCCCTGTTTTAGTTAATTTATTATTCATAACTTCAATATAAAATGAATTAAAACATTACTTATAATAACAACTTTCTAATTACGATAAACATCGTAATCATATGAATTTTTTAAAGTAATAATCTTAACGCTAAAAAGTTTGCGCAAGTATACTGATTCTGGCTTTTATTGCAAGATAATAGGGCAGAGAACGCCCCTTATTTGTGCTAATAATTAACATTTATTTAAAAAATACAACTAAAGGACTAGAAGATTTTAATTTATATCAATAACAAGAATAAAATCACATTTGTCTGGCACTAACTACTCGGATGAGTCGCCTTTATTATTATTTAAGATAAAAATCACAAATAATGATTACTTTTTTCAGTTTTACAATTAAGACCAATTTTATTGATATAGCAAAAAGGCCTTTCTTTTTCAGCTGTAATTATGATGTTTTTATTACTAACGATAATGCGTACAAGCATTAAGTGTTGATAAACAAAAAATGATGATTCTTTTGTTCATAAAGGTTATATACCCAAACCACCTCAAGATGCAGGATTCAGCTGGGATTAGAAACGAGCATATTGAGGTTGTTTATAACTATTGTTTTTTTATTTTAGCTATAAATTCTTCTAATTCAGCTAAATTAGCATAAGAGATAACTAATTTACCTTTACCTTTTTTGTTATGGTTAATGGAAACTTTCAAACCTAACTGCTCTGTTAAACTTTGTTCCATGGTGGTACTCGTTTGATCTTTCTCTTTGACAGGTTTTTCTTCATTCGGGTTTTGAATTTTTTTAATTAATGCTTCCGTTTCTCTTACCGTTAATTCTTTGGTGGCCACTATTCGTGCTGCTTCTGCTTGAAGTGAGTTATCAAGTGCTAATAATGCACGCGCGTGACCCATTTCAATATCACCATTTTCTAAAAAGGTTTTAACTTCATCATTAAGGTTATTCAAACGTAATAAATTAGTTACTGTGGTACGAGATTTACCAACAGCTAATGCAACTTCTTGATGTGTTAGATCAAATTCACTGAGTAAACGGTCTAAAGCAACGGCTTCTTCCATTGCATTAAGATCTTCACGTTGAATGTTTTCAATTAAGGCAATTGCAACCGCTGATTCATCAGGTACATCTTTAATTAAACAGGGCACTTCTGTTAGTTGTGCAAGTTGTGCTGCTCGCCAACGACGTTCACCTGCTATAATTTCATATAAATTTTCACCTTCATTGTCTTTACTAATTAATCTAACAACAATGGGTTGAATTATACCTTGTGATTGAATAGATAATGATAGCTCTTCAAGTGCCGCATCAGACATGTCTTTACGTGGTTGATATTTACCTGGTGATAATTTATTAATCGCTATTTTTTTTAAATCACCATCTTTAGGATTAGTTGAATCATGATATTCTTTATTATTATCTTCTTTTGAAGTAGGTTTTACTTGCGGTGTAAGAAGTGCGTCAAGGCCTCTGCCTAAACCTCTTTTTTTAGCTGAGCTCATAATAATCCTTTAAATTATTGTGACGTATTTTCGGTTTGGCTTTGTTCGCCACTTGGCGTTTTAGTTCGGTTATTGTTGGTATTATTCTTACGTAAAACTTCCCCAGCTAAAGCTAAATAAGCTTTAGCACCTGTAGAAGATTTATCATAATACATAACAGGAGAACCAAAACTAGGCGCTTCAGCTAATCTAACATTACGAGGAATAACACTACGATATACTTTATCACCAAAATGACGCTTTAATTGTTCTGACACATCGTTAGCTAATCGATTGCGAGGGTCATACATGGTTCGTAAAATACCTTCAATGTGAAGTTTATCGTTAACAACTGTTGTTAATTTAGAAATGGTATCCATTAAAGCAGTTAAACCTTCTAAAGCATAATACTCGCATTGCATAGGTACTAGAACAGAATCAGCTGCTGTCATGGCATTTACTGTCAACATATTTAAAGAAGGAGGACAATCTATTATAATAAAATCATAATAATTTTTAACTGGTTCAAGTGCTGTTTTTAGGCGTTGTTCACGAGCAAAAACTTCCATTAATTTAATTTCTGCTGCGGTAACATCTGTATTTGCCGCAATTAAATCATATAAACCCGTTGTTTCTGTTTGTACTACTTCTTCAACCGATTTTTCTTCAATAAGTAATTCATAACATGTTGCAGGAACATCATACTTATTAATACCACTTGCCATTGTGGCATTACCTTGCGGATCAAGATCTATTAATAATACTTTTCGCTTGGTTGCGGCTAATGAAGCAGCTAAATTCACTGCTGTTGTTGTTTTACCCACACCACCTTTTTGATTCGCTACCGCTATTATTTTTCCCACAAGCGCCTCTGTTATTATTGTATTATGTTATTTAAGCATTCTTAACACTTTTTAGTTTTTTTTAATATAAGCACATGACGCTCACCTATTAAATTAGGTACTTTTATTTCATGACTTGATACTAAACTAATATTATCAGGTAAATTAGCCAATTCATCTATGGGATATTGTCCTTTTAATGCAAAAAACTGTCCTTGATCAATACTGACCAAATGCGAGCACCAGCTAACCATATCATTAAGCGATGAAAAGGCTCTACTTAATACGCCGTCAAAAGGAGCATTAAGCTGGTAATCTTCAACACGAGATTTTACTGGCTGTACATTCGTTAATTTTAATTGAAATACTACTTGTCTTAAAAAAGTAATACGTTTTCCTAAACTGTCTAGTAATACAAAATTTCTTTCTGGATATAATATCGCAAGAGGAATACCTGGTAATCCAGGACCCGTTCCAACATCAATAAAATTCTTACCTTGTAAAACCTCTCCTACCATTAAGCTGTCCATAATATGCTTTACTAGCATTTCTTGCGGATCTCTTACTGAGGTTAAGTTGTACGCTTTATTCCATTTATGTAAAAGCTCTACATATTGAATCAGCAAGTTTACTTGTTGTGATGAAACTTTCAAAGCTGTTTTACTAATCAAGCTTTCAAGTGTTGAAGTTAAGGTCATATTATTTATTTTTTAACTCTTTTAGGCTATTTTTTTACTAAGTAAGCCGTGCTTTTTTAAGTAAACTAATAATAACGAAATAGCTGCTGGAGTAATACCTGAAATTCGTGATGCTTTTCCAATAGTTTCTGGACAAGCATCTTTTAATTTAGCAACAACTTCATTTGATAAACCTGATAATTGAGTATAATCAAAATCAACAGGAATCAAAGTATCTTCATTTCGCTGTTTTTTTGCAATTTCATCTAGTTGTCTATCAATATAACCCGCATATTTAGTTTGAATTTCTATTTGTTCTGCTGCTTGTGTATCAGCGATAGCAGGGCCTAAACCTTCTATTTTCATCAAATCACTATAACGAACTTCTGGACGACGAATAAGATCTTCAAGACTCGCTTCTTTACTCATTGGTGCTTTAAGTAATGCGTTGACTTGCTCAATATTATTTTGATCTTTTTGAACCCACGTATCTTTTAATCGCTGACGTTCAACTTCAATATTTTCCATTTTTTCATTAAAACGTTGCCAACGAAGATCATCAACTAAACCAACTTCACGTCCTTTTTCAGTTAAACGAATATCAGCATTATCTTCTCGTAATAATAAACGATATTCGGCACGAGAAGTGAACATACGATAGGGTTCTTTTGTACCTAATGTAGCTAAATCATCTATTAAAACGCCCATGTAAGCTTGATCACGACCTAATATAAATTCATCACGACCTTTTACACGGTTGGCAGCATTAGTAGCAGCAATTAGCCCTTGTGCTCCAGCTTCTTCATAACCTGTTGTTCCATTTATTTGTCCTGCAAAATAAAGGTTATCAATAAATTTGCTTTCTAATGATTGTTTTAAATCTCTAGGATCAAAGTAATCATATTCAATGGCATAACCTGGACGTGTAATGAAGGCATTTTCAAAACCTTTAATAGAACGAACTAAATTCATTTGTACGTCAAACGGTAAACTAGTTGATATACCATTTGGATAGACTTCATGAGTAGTTAACCCTTCAGGTTCTACAAAAATTTGATGTGATTTTTTATCAGCAAAACGATTAATTTTATCTTCAATAGAAGGGCAGTAACGAGGCCCCACACCTTCAATAACACCTGTATACATAGGTGATCTATCAAGACCATCACGAATAAATTGATGCGTTTGTTCGTTTGTGTGAGTGATAAAGCAAGATATTTGCTGAGGATGATCATTTTGTGATCCCATAAATGAAAAGGTAGGGCGCGGGTTATCGCCAGGTTGTTCTTCCATTACTGAAAAATCTAATGATCTTGCATCAAGACGTGGTGGTGTTCCAGTTTTTAAACGATCCATTCTAAAAGGCATATCACGCATTTTAGCGGCTAAATTTATACTTGCAGGATCGCCTGCACGACCGCCTTGATAATTATTTAAACCAATATGTATTTGGCCAGCAAGAAAGGTTCCTACCGTTAATACCACTGTTTTACCTTTAAATTTAAGTCCCATTTGAGTAGAAACACCAACAACGCGTTCATTCTCTAATATTAAATCATCACAAGGTTGTTGAAAAATAGTCAAATTTTCTTGGTTTTCTAAATAATTACGTACAAAGGCTCGATAGAGTGTTCTGTCCGCTTGTGCTCTTGTTGCTCTAACTGCTGGGCCTTTACTAGCGTTAAGCGTTCTAAATTGAATTGCACTATGATCTATGGCTGTAGCCATCAAACCACCTAAAGCATCTATTTCTTTAACTAAATGTCCTTTACCTATGCCTCCTATGGCAGGATTACAAGACATTTGCCCTAAAGTATCAATATTATGGGTTAGTAAAAGTGTTTTACAGCCCATTCGTGCAGATGCAAGCGCTGCCTCAGTGCCAGCATGGCCACCACCAACAACAATGACTTCATAAGACTCTGGATACCACATAAAATTTTAACCTTAGAAAAATTACAATTAAAGAATATTGCCTTAAGCAAAATCAGGAGACGTATTTTAGCCTTTTTTTAGCAAGAGGGAAATGATCAAATGAGTAAAAAGATCATCAAGTGATCTCGGTAATATATAATAAGATCTTTATATAGATCTTATTATTATTACTTATTAAGGAGGCTAATTTCTGTGGGTAAGTGATTTTTTATTAATAATAATATCAAGTTACATAAATGATAAGTTTGTGATCAAACATTGATCAAGTACAGTTTAAGCGGTGATCAAAAGCACTGTTTATACACAGGCTGATTATTTAATAACTCTATACACTGAATAACAATAGATAATTAATACGTTGTTCATTGTTTTATCCACAATCAGTGTTTTATAACACTATTTTTGTTAGTAAATTATGTATAAATCTTTATAAAAGATCTTTATGTTCAACTAACCATTGTTGTGCAAGATCTTCTGGATCTATATCTTGGCTCATATCTAGCATTTTTATTTCTACTGTTTCTTTACAACCTTTTGTTATTAAAAGTTTATTTAACTCCTTTCCTGCTTTACAAAATGTATCGTAGCTGGAATCACCTAGCGCAATGATCAAGAAGTTAATTGAGGACAGATCTTGTTCACAATTTTTGAGATCATTAACAAATGCTTGAATGTTATCAGGGTAGTCGCCTGCGCCGTGTGTTGATGTGCAAATTAACCAAATGTTATTTTGGTTGTTAATATTAGAAAGATCTTGACTTAATGTTGATGTAAGGATCGATGAGAAATTTGGTTTTAAGTGTAAATTAACATCGTGATTAAGATCATTTAGTTGTTCTTCACATGCTTCTGCAACATATTCTGTTCCGCCTAACATACTGCCTACTATTATTTGAAATGTACTCATGTTTAGTTATCTTTGGTAATTAATAAGTTAATAATGTGCTTATTATAATATTTTAGTTGTTTTAACTTAACTGATATTTGTTAATAGTTTTAAAAATATCTACTCATGCTCTTATTAAGTGCATAGCGGAATTATCTTTGTGCAGTTTTCTTTTTGTAATTTTTTATAATTTATATAATTAAAAAATTACATTATATAAATCATATGATTAAAATATTTTATATTTATTATTTAACTTGGTATTAAATTTGCGGTAACTCAGTACATAAAGACATTTTCATAATTGAGTTAGGTAAAGTTAATGAGTTACATAGCATTAGGTAGTAAACAAAAAATTATTGTTGTTGGTAATGGAATGGTTGGTCATCATTTTATTGACCAATTAAATAAAGCTAATAATAATGATTTTGATATTACTACTTTTAGTGATGAATCTCGCCTTGCATATAATAGAGTAATGTTAACAAGTTATTTTACGGGTAATAGTGCTAATAACTTGGCTTTAGCCACCTCACAAGGATATGACGATCAAGATGTTGAATATTTTTTAAATGATGAAGTCATAGCAATAGACCGTGAACAAAAAAATATTAATACGGCATCAGGAAAAACTTTATCTTACGACAAGCTTGTTTTAGCAACGGGTTCATTCCCTTTTGTACCTCCTGTTCCAGGTAAAGAACAAGACCACATTCATGTATACCGTACACTTAATGATTTAGAAGCTATTGAAAATTCGTCAAAAAAATCAAAAGTAGGTGTGGTTATTGGTGGTGGTTTGTTGGGCTTGGAAGCAGCCAATGCAATAAAAGAACTTGGCCTTGAAACTCATGTTGTTGAATTTGCACCAAGGCTAATGGCTGTTCAACTTGATCAAGACGGAGGTGATTTACTACGTGAAAAAATCTTCGCGTTGGGTGTTACTGTACATACGGAAAAAAATACCTCTGAAATAATTAAAGGTGAAAACTGTCGTTATAGAATGAACTTTGCTGATGGCTCATTTTTAGAAACAGATGTTATTGTTTTTTCTGCCGGTATAAGACCACAGGACGCATTAGCTCGTCAAAGTGGCTTAGTTATTGGTGAGCGTGGTGGGATTGTTATCGATGATCATTGTTTAACCAGTGATAAGTCAATTTATGCCATTGGTGAGTGTGCTTTGTGGGATAACAAAATATTTGGCTTAGTTGCACCTGGCTATACTATGGCAAAAGTAGCTGTTAGTCACTTAACTAATACTGAACCTGGAAAGTTTACTGGTGCAGATATGAGCACCAAGTTAAAACTTTTAGGTGTTGAAGTAGGCAGTATTGGTGATGCACATGGTAATACGCCTCATTCACAAAGTTATAGTTTTATTGACTCTGTTTTGGGTACATACAAAAAAATTGTTGTTAGTGCTGATGGAAAAATGTTGTTAGGTGCTGTATTAGTTGGTGATACTAGTAATTACAGTCAGTGGTTACCTTTAGTACTTAATAAAATTATATTAACAGAACCTCCCGAATACCTATTAATTCCTAAACAAGATAGTGAAAATTCATCAAACATAGCCGCACTACCTGATAATGCTCAAGTTTGTGCTTGTTATGATGTATCTAAGTCTGTATTGAGTGAAGCTATTAAAAATGGAGCCAATGATGTTGCTGCACTTCAATCTTGTACAAGTGCTGGTACAGGTTGTGGTGGTTGTATTCCTTTAGTTACACAAGTGTTAGAAAGTGAATTAGAAAAAATAACGGCTAATGTCAGTAGTAACGAAATAATTGAAGAGCCTTTTGAAAATATATTATCAGAGAGGGCAGATAAAAATACTTATTTTATTTTTCCTCGTATCCCTGGCTCAAATATCACACCCGAGCATTTAATTTTTATTGGTGAAATAGCCAAAAAATATAACCTACATACTCAAATATCAGGTGCTCAACGTATCGATATACTTGGCGCACGGCTTGAGCACTTACCAATGATTAAAAAGAGAATGGCTGATGTAGGTCTAGAAACAGAACACTTCTTGAAAGATCGCTTAAATAAAAATTCTAAAGAAAAATAATTTAAGTTCCTAAATTTAATTTTAACAAGGCAATGTAATGAAAAATTTAATAAAAAATAAAGTACCTAAGCTAAAAAAATGCACAACTCAAGGAGACTACACCTTATGAGTTCTTCAAAATTTAACTTGTTTTCATTAAGTGAAAACATGAAAGTATTACATTATAGCTGGGTAGCTTTTTTTATTACCTTTTTAGTGTGGTTTAACCATGCTCCTTTACTTGGGTTAATTGCGCAGTCGCTTGATTTAAGCACAGAAGAAATAAAAACATTATTGATATTAAATGTAGCTTTAACAATCCCCGCACGAATATTTATTGGGATGGCTACTGATCAATATGGTCCTAGAAAAACGTTCAGTATTCTCTTATTTTTATGTTCAATACCTTGTGGCATGTTCGCGCTAAGTACTGATTTTGAACAACTGGCTTTAGCACGATTTTTATTGGGATTTATTGGTGCTGGGTTTGTTATTGGTATTCGGTTAGTAAGTGAATGGTTTCCAGCAAACCAACTTGGCACCGCAGAAGGTATTTATGCAGGATGGGGTAATTTTGGTTCCGCTGCTGCCGCTATTATTTTACCTGCAGTTGCACTTTTAGTTGGTGGCGACGATGGTTGGCGCTGGGCTGTTGGCGCTACGGGAATTATTAGTTTTGTTTATTCTTTTCTTTTTTATTTTGGTGTGCGTGATACTCCGCAAGGAGCAACTTACTTTAAACCAAAAAGTTCCAAAGCAATGGAAGTCACTAGTATTGGTGATTTTTATTTGTTGCTTGTAATGAAAATACCATTATTTGCTACTTTAGCTTTATTAAATTGGAAGTTGTCGCCAAGCGGTGTAAGTTTAATTAGTCATAACATGGCAGTATTAATTTATTTTAGTTTAGTTATTTGGTTTATATATGAGGCCTATAGCGCTTATCATGTTAATAAAGAAATTTTCAAAACCCCTGTTGATCCTATTCATCAATATTCATTCAAACAAGTTGCCGTGCTAAATGTTCTGTATTTTGCCACGTTTGGTAGTGAGTTAGCTGTTGTTTCAATGTTACCTCTGTTTTTTAGTGAAACCTTTGATTTAAATATTGTTTATGCAGGTTTATTAGCATCAACTTATGCATTTATGAATTTATTGTCTAGGCCATTAGGAGGTTGGATAAGTGATAAATATGGCCGTAAAAAAACCTTAATTATTTTAACCACAGGCTTAAGTTTAGGTTATGCAACTATGGCATCTATTACGGGTGATTGGCCTTTAGTATTAGCAGTTGCAGCTGCTATGGGGTGTTCTTTCTTTGTGCAAGCAGGAGAGGGCGCTGTATTTGCGGCCGTTCCACTGATTAAGCGCCGTTTAACTGGTCAAATAGCGGGAATGACAGGTGCTTATGGTAATGTTGGTGCTGTATGTTATTTAACAGTATTATCATTTGTTAGTTATTCATTATTTTTCTGGGTTATTGCAGGCTGTGCTTTTATTGGTTTAATGATGTTATTTTTAATGCAAGAACCTAGAGGAAGTATGGCTGAAATAATGCCTGATGGCAGTGTAGAGCTGATTCAGGTGGATTAACGATTGGCTGATGCACAGATGCTAGATACAAAAACTCAATTGCAATGTCGCTCACAAAGGAATATTGAAAATAGCCTTATGATCACCTTTGGCGGCTATTCCACTAAAGGTGCTAAAAGTGAAAATCAAGATGCCTTTGCTTTGAAAATGAGTAAAGGTTTTGATTTAGAGCTAAAAGGGCATGCTGCTGTTATTGCTGATGGTTTATCAAGTGCCAATTGTGCAGCACAAGCAAGTCAAATGAGTGTTTGTCATTTTATTGAAGAATATTTAGCAACGCCAGAAACGTGGTCTGTAAAAAAGTCAGCAGCTAAAGTTATTTCTTCATTGAATAAATGGCTATACTCAAGACAATTGATAGCTGATGAAAAAGGTTTATTAGAACAATGGTTTAGTACTTTTTCGGCAATTGTACTTAAAGGTGATATAGGACATATATTTCATGTGGGTGATTGCCAAATCGTTAAAATTAATAATGACGGCTATCAAGAATTAACAACAGATCATGCCACAGCATCTGGTACATTAACCCGTGCTTTAGGTGCTGACTCTCATATAGAAGTAGATTATAAATATACTGTTTTAGCGCCTCAAGATATTATTATGTTAAGTTGTGATGGTGTGCATCACTTTGTACAACCTAGCCAAATTAAGAAAATAATTAATGATAACGAAAGTTTAGAGAAAGCTAGTGAGTTAATTTGTCAATTAGCGAGTGAACAAGGTTCAGAAGATAATTTAACCTGTTTAATAATTAAAATAGAACAATTACCACAACAGGCATTTAACCAATTATTATTCACTCGGTTGCAGCAAGTGATACCGCCTGCACTTAAATTAGGTAGTAAATTAGATCATTTTGAAATACTTGATGTGTTACACCAAACTAGTCGATCTCATGTATATTTAGCGAAAGATTTACAAGATAAAAAATTAGTTGTTATAAAAATACCATCGGTAAATTTTATTGATGATAATGATTACCTTAGTGGTTTTATAAAAGAAGGTTGGATTGGTGAAAAGATAACACATCCTGCTATTATGAAAATTTATCCTAGAGTAAAAAAAAGTAAATTTTTATATCATAGTTGTGAATATATAGAAGGCCAAACCTTAGCTGATTGGATGAAAGATAATCCCACTCCATCGCTTATTAAAGTACGTGATATTTTAGACCAGTTAATAAAAATACTTCGTGTTTTACAGCGTCAAGATGTTGTTCATTGTGATATTAAAGGCGATAATTTTATTATTGATAGTGATGGGCGTGTAAAATTGATTGATTTTGGAAGTAGTGTTGCTGGGGCAGTATTAGATAATTCATTATCTAATACATTCGATCAATATAATTTTAATCAAGGTACACTCAATTACAGTGCTCCAGAACTATTTTATGGTTATGAAAATAATCACCAAAGTGAGTTATATTCTTTAGCTGTTTTGATTTATCAAATATTGACTAATAGACTACCATATAAAGAAATTAGTCAATTAGAGGCTATACCGAAGCAATTTAATTTGTGGCGGTATAAACCGATAGTTACCTATAGAAAAGACTTGCCTAATTATATGGACAGCGTTATGTCAAAAGCATTAGCAGCTAATCCTGCTAACAGATATGAACATTATTCAGAGTTTCTTGCTGAATTTAATGTTACTGATAAAAACCAACTGAATATACAACATAATATACCACTGTTAGAACGTGATCCTGTTAAGTTTTGGCAAGGCATTAGTGTTATTTTATTCATTACATTAATTAGTGTTTTGATTTATGAATAACAATTTTTCATATTGCACAATAACACTTCATTTATTGCACTATGGCAGTTCATTTTACCTATAATTATTTTTTATCATTTAAAATAATAAATTAAATCAATTGTTTATTTGTTTTTTATCTATGGCGTGGCTGTTGCATTATATTTTTGTATTAAAACAAATAATGTAACCAATAGTTAGTGCCAAATATGATTAACAACCAACAATACGCGTTAGTAGATCCTAAACTTATAACTGCAGATATCAACACAACTTGCCCTTATTGTGGTGTTGGTTGTGGTATTACTGTTTCAAATAGTGCTAACCATTCATCTCAAGCAGTGCTGATAAATGGCGATAAAAATCACCCAGCAAACTTTGGTAAATTATGTATCAAAGGTAAAAATTTAGCTGATACGTTAGATAACAATAACAGACTAATGGCACCACAAATAAATAATAAAGTGCAAAAATGGTCTAGAGGACTTGATTTTGTTGCCAGTAAAATCAATCAATCTATTGATGATTATGGTAAAGAGTCTGTTGGTTTTTATGTATCAGGACAATTACTAACTGAAGATTATTATGTTGCCAATAAATTAATGAAAGGTTTTATTGGTAGTGGCAATATAGATACCAACTCTCGTTTGTGTATGTCATCGGCTGTGTCAGCACATAAACGTGCTTTTGGTGAAGATATAGTACCTATGAGCTATTCAGATATTACTAAGGCTGATTTAATTGTTTTAGCAGGTTCAAATTTAGCTTGGTGTCATCCTGTTTTATATCAAAGAATCAGAGAAGAAAAAACACGTAGGCCAGAATTAATACTTGTAGTGATTGACCCAAGAGTAACAGCTTCAACTGAACTTGCTGATTTACATTTACCTATTAAAGCAGGGCAAGATGTTACTTTATTTAACGGTTTATTAAATTACTTAAACCAAAATGATTTTATCAATGAGGATTTACTTACTTCTGTTGATAAAACTTCTGGTTTAGTACAGGCACTAATTAATGCTAAAGAAGACAGTTTACATCTTTCATCAACGGGACTATCAACAAAAGAAATATCCCAGTTCTATAATCTCTTTGCTAATAAAAACAAGGTAGTAACACTGTTTTCACAAGGTATTAATCAATCTAATCAAGGAACTGATCAAGTTAATGGTATTATTAATTGTCATTTAGTTACAAACAAAATAGGTAAAATTGGTTGCGGTGTCTTTTCTATAACCGGACAGCCTAATGCAATGGGTGGACGTGAAGTTGGCGCCTTAGCAAATACGTTGGCAAGTCATATTGAGTTTAAAGATAGCCATTTGCATGCTGCTTTAGCTGACTTTTGGCAAACAGATAATTTGGCAACCAGTGAAGGTTTAAAGGCCGTTGATTTGTTTGATGCCGTTGAATCGGGCCAAATAAAAGTATTGTGGATAATGGCAACTAATCCGTTAGTGAGTATGCCTAATCATGAAAAAATCAAACAAGCCTTAAAAAAATGTCCTTTAGTTATTGTTAGTGATTGTGTGGCAACTAATGACACATTACGTTATGCCGATGTTATTTTTCCCGCTCAAACATGGGGAGAAAAGTCAGGAACTGTGACTAATTCAGAAAGAAGAATATCTCGACAACGTTCATTTTTACAACCTTTTGCTGAAGCCAAACCTGATTGGTGGATTATCAGTGAAGTTGCTAAGCGTATGGGCTTTTCAGCGCAATTTTCTTATGAATCGGTTCATCAAATATTTGCAGAACATGCCCGTTTGTCTGCTGTAAATAATAATGGTAGTAGGGCATTTGATATTTCAGCATTTAGTGATATTAATGCAGAGCAATATCAGCGGTTACAACCTTTTCAATGGCCGCAACCTCAAGGTATTCCTATCAAAGTGAGCGAACAAAACTTTTTTGCCGATGGACATTATTATCATGATAATAACAAAGCGAGAGTTATTGCTATTAAGAGTAAACAACAAACAGAAGATACGCACTTATTTACTTTAAACACAGGGCGAAATAGAGATCAATGGCATACCCAAACTCGTAGTGGCAAATCTGGTATTTTATCACAACGTCATCCAGAGCCTGAAGTTGAAATTAATCAACAAGATGCATCTCTTCTTAATATAATTGATGGGCAGTTAGTTAGCATAACAACTGATGATAACCACGTAAAAGGGCAATTTTTAATTCGTGTAAGAGTAACTAAAACTCAGCGTCAAAAAGAATTGTTTATTGCTATTCACTGGTCAGCCAGTAATTTTAATCAGGGTTGCGTGAGTAAATTTATTAAAGCAAACTTTGATCTTATATCTGGTCAGCCAGCATTTAAGCATAGCAAAGTGAGTATTAAACCATGGCAAACGCGTAGTGAAGCTATGTTAGTTGTTAAGTCTCCAATCAGTGATAGTTTGGCAACTTATCAAGTAGTGCAAAAAATTACAGGAGGTTATTGTTACTATTTAGCAAGTACTGAATCACCAGCTGACTTGTTCAAACGGTTAAATGATTTTGTATTAACTAACTCGAACCAATTAGTCGATAAGAGCGACATTAATGTGCTTAATGCAAGTGATTCGATAAAAAATTATTTTAGAAAAAGTTATTTTATAAAAGATGATATGCAAGCAACTATTTTAGTGGCGCAACAAAAAGATGACTTACCTCAGGGATGGATAAGCCAAATATTCACGTTAACAGATAATATTGACATTAAGAGAAATATACTATCCAACGATAGTAAGCACTTACAAGTTAAAAGTACTTTTTGCCATTGTTTACGTGTTGAATTAAAAGATATTGAACACGCTATTGATTCTGGAGAAATCACTGTTGAAAGCATTAGAGCAAAAACCAATGCGGGTAATGGCTGTGGCAGTTGTATTGGTGACATAGCGCTTAAACTTAAGCAGTGTGGAGTTTAAACGTATTATTTTGCTGCTATTTACCAATACAAAAAGAACTAAAAATTTTACCTAATAGATCATCACTGGTGAATTCTCCTGTGATTTGATCTAACTCTAACTGACAAATTCGTAGCTCTTCAGCTAAAATTTCTCCAGCGACATAAGATTCTAATTGTTCTAAACCCGTGATTAGGTGTTGATGCGCATTATTTAAAGCGGTCAAATGGCGTCTTCTTGCCATAAACCCACCTTCAGTACTACCTTGGTAGCCCATAATCGCTTTTAAGTGCTCTTTTAAGCTGTTAACGCCTGCTCCAGTTTTTGCTGACAGCGTTATGGCGGTATGTTTTTTATTATTTTTATCAGAAAATTCAGTTAAGCCAATATCTTTTTGTTCAATTGATGGATTTAAATCGGCTTTGTTTCTAACTAACGTTAAGCCAATATTACTGGGAAGTTTTTCAAAAAATTCAGGGTAGTAGTTTTTTATATCTTGTTCATTTTCTAAAATGTTGTGATTTTTACTGGCATCAATCATCAATAGTACTCTGTCAGCTTGGTTTATCTCTTGCCAAGCGCGCGCTATACCAATTTGTTCAACTTTATCATCACTATCACGTAAGCCTGCAGTATCAATTATATGCAGAGGCATACCGTCAATATGAATTTGCTCGGTTAATACGTCTCGGGTTGTACCCGCAATATCCGTGACTATTGCGCTGTCTTTTCCGCTTAAGGCATTTAGTAAACTTGATTTACCTGCATTTGGCCTACCAGCAATAACAACGCGCATACCTTCTCTAATAATACTCCCTTGCTGTGCTTGTTCACGTACTTCTTCAACTTTGTTGATAATCGCTTTAAGATCGGTCACTATTTTTGTATCGGCAAGAAAGTCTATTTCTTCTTCTGGAAAATCAATAGCGGCCTCAACATACATACGCAGATGTATAATGCTTTCCACCATTTCATTAACGAGTTTAGAAAAATTACCTTGTAGTGAGTGCAGGGCAGAACGTGCTGCTTGCTCAGAGCTTGAATTGATTAAATCAGCAATCGCTTCAGCTTGGGTTAAGTCGAGCTTGTCGTTTAAAAAAGCTTGTTCACTAAACTCTCCTGGTTTTGCCATAATAACATTAGGCAAAGCTAGAATTGCTTTGAGTAACATATCTAAAATAATAGGACCACCATGGCCTTGAAATTCAATAACATCTTCACCCGTAAATGAATTAGGTGCTTGAAAATACAACGCTATACCTTGGTCTAATACATCACCATTCGTATTTGAAAAAGGCAAATATTCAGCTTTTCTTATCTCAGGTATACGGCCTAAAATGGCTTGAGCAACATTTTTTGCTTCTGGGCCTGATACTCTAATAATACCAACACCACCACGCCCTGGTGCAGTTGCTTGTGCCGCAATTGTTGTTTTTCCACTAAGTTTGTTACTAGAATGTGATGTCATTAGTTGATGCAAGCCTACAAAATATGAGAAATTGGATTTAAATATTTTACTGTATTTAACGATAACTAACAAAAAAGCGATTTCATTATCTGAAACCGCTTTTCTTTTTAACAAGTTAAAAATAGATATTAATACAAGTTAACTTTCTTTTGCTTGCTTTTTCTTTTCAATTCCGCTGAATATTATTTTCATTTGAACGATTGAAATTATATTACTTACAAACCAATAAAGCACTAAACCAGATGGGAACCAAGCCATAAAAATAGAGAAAACAACAGGCATATATTGCATTATTTTTTGTTGCATAGGGTCTTGTATTGTCATCGGTTGCATTCTTTGCATTACATACATACTAATTCCCATTAAAACAGGTAGTACATAGTATGGGTCCATTGCAGATAAATCTTGAATCCAGAATACAAATGGAGCATGCCTTAATTCAACACTCTCTAAAAATACCCAATAAAGTGCTAAAAATATAGGCATTTGTAACAATAGTGGTAAACAACCGCCCGCAGGATTTACTTTTTCTTTGCGGTACATTTCCATGGTTGCTTGCGACATTTTTTGTCTGTCGTCACCAAAACGCTCTTTTAATTGTGCCATTTTTGGAGCTAATTCACGCATTTTTGCCATTGAGGTATATTGCGCTTTAGTTAGTGGGTACATACCACCTTTAATAATTAAAGTGATAATGATGATTGCTAGACCCCAATTTCCAACACCACCTAAATCAACATCAAACATATCAAAGAAATTAAATTCACCCGATTGGATGATATTTAGCAAACCATAAAGTGGTTGGCTAATCATCCATAAGAAACCGTAGTCAATGGTTAAATCTAAATTAGGAGCTATTTTCTCTAAAACTTCTTGGTCTTTGGGACCAACATAGAAAATGGCAGAGGTATTACCTTGTGTGCCAGCATCTATAATTATAACTGGTGCTTTAAAGCCAACAACCGCTTCTTGGTTGTTGCTAAGTGTAGTATAAAGTTGATTATTATCGGCTGCATTGGGAACCCAAGCTGATACAAAGTAATGCTCGAGCATGGCAACCCAACCACCTGGTGTAGTTTTGTTTAAGTTTGCTTCGGCAATATCATCAAAGTCATACTTTTCATAACGATCTTCAGAAGTAGAGAAAGCGGCACCGCGGTAAGTTGGAAGCATGCCAGATGATGTATCTTTAAGTGTTGACTGTTTTAGTTGACCATACATTTGTACTGAAACACTGTTGCTAGTGTTGTTGTTGATAATATATTCAACGCCCACACTATAACTACCCGCAGTAAAAGTGAAACGTTTTGTTACCGCAAGGCCTTTACTGTCTTGAAAGGTTAAATCAACGGTTAGGCTATCATTTATTAATTCATAATTGCTTTGAGTGCTGTTATAAATTGGTCGACCTTTAATAACTCTATCTACACCGTTTGCACCAGTTAAACCAGATTGTGCAACATATTTTTGATTACCATTTTGCATCACAGTAAAAGGAATATTATTACTTTGTTCAGTGTTAAATTTTAGCAATTTAGCTTCAACAATATCGCCACCTTGGGTATTGATTTTTAAGCGAAGCGTATCCGTTGTTATGTTGATTAGTTTGGAGCTTGACGCGGTTTCTTTTGCAATAGCTACTGGTGAGTCAGTTGATTCAGGTACAAATTCTTCATTAGTTTTTTGTTCATTATTTACATTAACATCTTGACTAATTGTTGTAGGTTCAACTGCTGGCGCATTTTGTTGTTGCCACTGACTAAATAGTAAGTAAGTAACAACCATAAGCGCAATAAAAAGCAGACTGCGTTGAGATTCCATAAGATTTATTTCTCTTGTTTTTGGGTTGGCAACAGGTTTTTACCTCTTGCATGTAATTAATAGCAAAACATTTTAGACTAGGTTTAACAGCAAACCAACACTCTTTTAGTATTAGAGTTCAAAAATAGGTTAGCCTTTAATGATTTTGTTACTATTTCTCTTTTTTTAGTGGTGGCACAGGATCTTCACCACCTTTATTTAACGGATGACATTTTATTATACGTTTGCCTGCTAACCAACATCCTTTCATTACACCAAAACGTTCAATAGCCTGATGTGCATAACATGAACAAGTGGGCTGAAATCGGCAATTTGTTCCTAAAATAGGACTAATAAATCGCTGGTAAGCTTTTATAAATGCTATTGTTAATTTTTGTGGCGCTGAATTATTTTTCGCCATATTTTAGTTAATTCTTGGTTGATTTCGGCATTGTTGAGTTGATCAATACCTGATTTTACCATAACGACCATGTCGATAGCAGGTAAGTCATGTTGGTTTAGTCGAAAACTCTCTCTAACAATTCGTTTAATGCGATTTCGTTGCACGGCAAGTTTAACGCGTTTTTTGGCTATAGCTAATCCAAGACGATTATTTTTACATGAATCATCAGGTAAGTTTGTTGGGGTAATCAATATTGTAAAGTGGCGAGAGCCAAATCGGACAGGTTTTTTAAATACAGATTGAAAGTGACCGGGAGTCAACAAGCGTGACTCCCGATTAAATTCATAAGTAACCGTGTTGGTTACCATCTTAATTCTATTTCTAAGTAAGAAAAAAAGTTAAGATTAAGCGCTAAGGCGCGCACGGCCTTTAGCACGGCGACGAGCTATAACAGCACGGCCATTTTTAGTTGCCATACGAGCACGGAATCCGTGGTTACGCTTACGCTTTAATACGCTAGGTTGAAATGTTCTTTTCATTACGCTAATCCGTCGGTTGTTGTTGCCCTAACAAAAAAGCTAGTTGAGCACACAGGTCTAAAAAAAGAGGGCGAATTCTAAATCTAACTAGCTACGTTGTCAATGATTATGAGATATTATTTACAAAGATCATTCTATGATCTTGCTGTTTTATTTTATTATAATTACTTGAATGACAGTTTTGTGAAAAATATCCACAGGCTTAGTTTTAAATCTAGCTTAATTTTGTAAATTTGTGATTTTTTTCTTCATAAGTAAATATACTAAGTATAGTTTTTTAGCTTTTTTTTAATCTAAAAAATGCGTTATATTGATGTTTCACAGGCTTTTAGCAATTAATTATCAAAATAATGACGAATTGTTGTCTGTCAATATTGCACTTGTGGATAAGTATAGAGATAATGGGCACACATAATAAAAATTTCCGTTTGTTTTTCTTTTTCAGGTGTAATACCTGTCTTTTTTGAACAATGATCTTATTGTGCACACATACAATTTTTGTTTTGTCTAAAATTAGTCTCGAATTCGAGTGTGAACAATAAACGGTTAAAATATATTCCATTGGAGTTTTGGTTGGAACATTCTCTTTGGCAGCGATGCCTTACTGTTCTTCAAGAAGAATTGCCAGCACAACAGTTTAGCATGTGGATTCGTCCACTACAGTGTGTTGTTACGGATAACGTATTAACACTCTATGCACCAAACCGCTTTGTATTAGATTGGGTTCGCGACAAGTATGTTCATAGGATCAACGAATTGATCTCTACGACTGACGGTGAAGATCCTTATCTTCTTAGATTCGATGTGGGTAGTAAGCCATTAGCAACACCTAAAAATAATACTGAAAATTCTGCAAGTGCAAACTTCAGTTTAAACACTAAATCGACTTCTTCTTCAACTGCAGAAACAAATTTACCTAATAAACCAAACGTTAGGGTAAAATATACGTTTGATAATTTTGTTGAAGGTAAATCTAACCAACTTGCAAGAGCTGCTGCTTCTCAAGTTGCCGATAACCCAGGTGCTGCTTATAATCCTCTTTTTATTTATGGTGGTACTGGTTTAGGTAAAACGCATTTATTGCATGCGGTAGGTAATGGTATTTTACAAAATAACCCCAATGCTAAAATTGCTTATATGCATTCAGAACGTTTTGTACAAGACATGGTAAAAGCCTTGCAAAATAATGCGATGGAAAAGTTTAAGCAATACTATCGTAGTGTTGATGCTTTACTTATTGATGATATTCAATTCTTTGCAGGAAAAGATCGAACGCAAGAAGAATTCTTTCATACTTTTAATGCACTACTTGAAGGTAATCAACAAATTATTTTAACCAGTGACCGATACCCAAAAGAAGTCGCTGTTGAAGATCGGTTAAAATCCCGTTTTGGTTGGGGGCTAACAATTGCTATTGAGCCACCAGAACTTGAAACTCGAGTGGCTATATTAAAAACTAAAGCCCAAGAAAGTAATATAAACTTAGCTGACGAGGTTGCTTTTTTCATAGCTAAGCGCCTACGTTCTAATGTTCGTGAATTAGAAGGTGCACTTAATCGTGTTATTGCTAACGCTAATTTTACTGGTAGAGCAATAACTATTGACTTTGTCCGTGAGGCTTTACGTGATTTATTAGCATTACAAGATAAGTTAGTTACTATTGATAATATTCAACGAACAGTGGCAGAATACTATAAGATTAAAGTTTCTGATTTACTTTCAAAAAGAAGAAATCGATCTGTGGCTAGACCTAGACAACTAGCAATGGCATTATCTAAAGAATTAACCAATCATAGTTTGCCTGAAATAGGGGATGCTTTTGGTGGAAGAGATCATACAACAGTACTTCATGCCTGTCGTAAAGTTAAGTCGTTACGTGAGGAACTACATGATATTAAAGAAGATTATTCTAATTTAATTAGAACATTGTCTTCTTAGTTTATTTACGCTTGGTACATATTGATGTTTTCATTAATTTGCGTGTTACTTTTAAATAATAATACATTTGCTCAGAAGCAGGAATATAGATGAGATTTTCACTTAACAGAGAATTATTACTTAAGCCATTATTGTTAGTTTCAGGTGCTGTTGAACGAAAAAGTACATTGCCTATTTTGGGTAATATTCTTTTTGATATTAAAGGACATACTTTAACATTAACTGCTACTGACCTAGAGCTAGAAATGGTTGCTCATGTGCAACTAGATAATGAAGGGATTGATGGTAAAATAACAATTCCTGCACGAAAGTTACTTGATATTTGTAAAAGCTTACCTGAAAACGCTATGCTGACTTTTAATGCTGAAGGTGAGGGTGATAGTGTAAAATTAAGTTCTGGTCGTAGTCGGTATTCATTATCCACATTACCTGCAGATGATTTTCCGAATATAGAACAGTGGAAGGGTGATGTTGAGTTTCAATTATTAAAATCCGATTTATTGCGCTTAATTGAAAGTACGCATTTTTCTATGGCTAACCAAGATGTTCGTTATTACTTAAATGGTATGTCTATTGAAAGCGAAGCAAATGAAATTCGTTCTGTTGCTACAGATGGCCACCGACTTGCTATTTGTAAAATATCAAATGATTCTCTTAATTTACCAGCGAGACAAGTTATAGTTCCTCGAAAGGGGATTCTCGAAATAATTAGATTACTCGCACCCGTAGAAGAATATGTTCAAGTTTATCTTGGTTCTAATCATTTGAGGATTATCGATACAGAATTTTCTTTTACAAGTAAATTGGTTGATGGTCGTTTTCCTGATTATCGTCGAGTTTTACCACGTAATGGTGATAAAGTCTTTGTTACTGATAAAGAGCAATTGCGTCAAGTGCTCTCAAGGGCATCTATATTATCAAATGAGAAATTTAAAGGTGTACGTTTAAATTTCTCACATGCATTATTAAAAATAACAGCTAATAACCCTGAACAAGAGCAAGCTGAAGAAGAGTTAGAAATAGATTTTCCGTATGATGAATTAGAAATCGGTTTCAATGTTAGTTATGTTCTGGACGTTCTCAACGCTATTAAGGATGAGCAAGTCAAATTTACTTTGGCTGATGCCAATTCAAGTGTTGTTATTGAAGGCGCTTCTTCAGGTGAAGCTCTCTATGTTGTTATGCCGATGCGTTTATAACATTTATTATTGATCATTATAAATGAGTGTAACTAAATTAATTACTCGTAATTTTCGTAATTTGAATGATTTGGATATAAATTTCCATCGTAAATTTAACTTTTTTGTTGGTGATAATGGTAGTGGAAAAAGTAGTTTATTAGAGGCATTATTTTATTTAGGACATGGAAAATCATTCAGAACGAGTAAAACTGATGCGCTTGTTTGTTATGAAAAATTTAATTTTGTCGTTAGTATTAAAAATACCAGTAATAGCCAACTCGGTTTAAGCCGTAATATTTTAACTGGCGAAACAAATATAAAAATTGATGGTGAACGCCATTATCGTTTATCTGTTTTAGCTAAAAATATTGCAATTCAGATTGTAACACCTGAAAGCTTTAAACTTTTTTTTGGTGGCCCTAAAGAAAGAAGAAAATTTATTGATCTTGGTATGTTTCACGTGGAACATGATTTTGCATCTCAGTGGAAAAACTTTAATAGAGTTTTGAAACAAAGAAATGCTTGTATACGGTTAAATAATAGTTCAAGTAAGGCAATGTTATCTTATTGGACGGATCAGTTTTGCGAATTATCTATTCAAGTTGCGCAAGTAAGGTATGAATATACTAGTGCGATAATTAAAGAATTAGACGTTTGGTTAGCTATTTTGTTACCTGATTTGAAGAGTCGGGTGACAGTACAATATTTACAGGGGTGGCCACAAAAAAGAGATTTGAATGATGTATTATTAAATCATTACGAAAGAGAAATAAGCTATGGTTATAGCTTGTATGGAGCACATAAATTTGATGTAAAATTTCTTCTTGATAAGCAATTATTAGAAACGCAGCTATCACGAGGACAACAAAAGTTGTTTTTACTGGCATTAACTTTTGCTCAAGCAAAATTAATTGCACAAGTTAATCGAGTAAAACCAATTATATTGATAGATGATATTGGTGCCGAATTAGATATTAATTCTAGACGTGCATTGTCATCTGCTTTAGAACAGCTTGATTGCCAAGTGCTTATAACAGCAATCGAAAGTGAGGTTTTACAACCATTTTTTGAACGTTTAGATTCTAATTTTAACGAACAAAAATATGATAGTTGTATTGGCTCTGCGACGAATAACGCAGATTTAAATTCGACTACGAAGCTTGAAAATTATAAAGTGTTTCACGTGAAACATGGCGAAATAACAGCGATGTATCCAGATAATTCTGAATGAAAAAACAGAAAAGCAATTGAATAGGCTAAAACTATGACAGTAGAAAATGAATATGACTCGGCCAGTATTAAAGTATTAAAAGGACTTGATGCAGTACGAAAAAGACCAGGCATGTATATAGGTGACACAGATGATGGCACAGGCTTACATCATATGGTTTTTGAGGTTTTAGATAACTCAATTGATGAAGCATTAGCGGGGCACTGTACTGATATCGTTGTAACCATTCACTTAGATGGTTCAGTTTCTGTTATAGATGATGGTCGTGGTATACCAACAGAATTACATCCAGAGGAGGGGGTTTCAGCAGCTGAAGTTATCATGACTGTATTACATGCAGGTGGAAAATTTGGCGGAGATGACTCTGGATATAAAGTATCTGGTGGTCTTCATGGTGTTGGTATTTCTGTTGTAAATGCATTGAGTAGTAAATTAAAATTAAATATTCGCCGTGACGGAAAACTTTTTGAACAATTTTATTCTATTGGTATTCCAGATGAACCACTAAAAGTGGTTGGTGAAAGTGATAAAACAGGAACAGAAGTAAGGTTTTGGCCAAGTGTTGAAGTATTTACTGATGTACTATTTCATTATGACTTATTAGTGAAGCGTATTAGAGAATTATCTTTCTTAAACTCTGGTATATCAATTAAATTAATAGATGAACGTGAAGAAGGTAAAGAAGATCACTTCAAATTTGATGGTGGTATACAGGCATTTGTAGATTACTTAAATACGAATAAAACGCCAGTAAATGAAGAAATATTTTATTTTGATTTAGCAAGAGAAGACGGAATTATTGTTGAAGTTGCGATGCAATGGAATGATGGCTTCCAAGAAAGCATTCATTGTTTTACCAATAACATTCCGCAAAAAGATGGTGGTACACATTTAAGCGGTTTCCGTACAGCGTTAACACGTACGTTAAATAGTTATATGGTTAAAGAAGGCCTTAATAAAACGAAGAAAGGCGGTAGCACAGAAACAAATGCTTCAGGTGATGATGCTCGTGAAGGGTTAACCGCTGTTATTTCAGTGAAAGTGCCAGATCCTAAATTTTCGTCACAAACAAAAGATAAATTAGTATCATCAGAAGTTAAAACTGCTGTTGAACAGGCTATGGGTGAAAAATTAGGTGAGTACTTATTAGAAAAACCAGCTGTTGCTCGCACAATTATTATGAAAATTGTTGATGCAGCAAGAGCACGTGAAGCCGCACGTAAAGCGCGTGAAATGACGCGACGAAAAGGTGCGTTAGATATTGCAGGTTTACCAGGTAAACTAGCTGATTGTCAGGAAAAGGATCCTGCACTTTCTGAATTATATATTGTGGAAGGGGACTCTGCTGGCGGATCAGCTAAGCAGGGGCGCAATCGTAAAAACCAAGCAATATTACCACTTAAAGGTAAAATACTTAACGTAGAAAAAGCACGTTTCGATAAGATGATATCGTCGCAGGAAGTGGGTACATTAATTACGGCATTAGGTTGTGGCATTGGCCGTGATGAATATAATCCTGAAAAACTTCGTTATCACAGTATTATTATTATGACAGATGCGGATGTTGATGGTTCACACATTCGAACATTATTGTTAACTTTTTTTTATCGCCAAATGCCAGAAATTATGGAACGTGGTCATATCTTTATAGCTCAACCACCTTTGTATAAAGTGAAAAAAGGTAAGCAAGAACGTTACATAAAAGATGATGATGGGCTAACAGAATACTTAACAACATTGGCGTTAGAGAATGCTTCTATTCATGTAAATGAAGATGCGCCCGCAATATCTGGTGTAGCATTAGAGCAATTAGTCATTCAGTTTAGATCTACAATGGAAACTATAAAACGTATATCTAGACAAATTCCAAGCGATATTCTAGAGAAAATGATTTACAGTAAAAATATTGCCAAAGAAGACTTCTCTGATAAAGCAAAGGTTGATGAGTGGTCAAAAGATTTAATTACACAACTTGAAGATCAAGATGGCAATGGCTCGATTTATAGCGTAACTGTACAGTATAATACAGAACGTAATATTTATTATCCTCAGTTTATTGTACGTAAACATGGTATAGATAAAACTTATAGCTGTAGCTATGAGTTTATTCAGTCGAATGAATTTGGCATAATCACCTCATTAAATACGGCAATTAATGACCTGATGGAAGAAGGTGCGTATGTTAAACGTGGTGAAAAAGTTAAATCTATTACTAGCTTTGAAGAGGCTCTTAACTGGTTGATGGCTGAATCGAAACGAGGCCAATATATACAACGTTATAAAGGATTGGGTGAGATGAACCCAGATCAACTATGGGAAACTACCATGGATCCAGCAACACGTCGTATGCTCAGAGTAACAATAGAAGATGCTATTGCAGCAGATCAACTATTTAATACGCTAATGGGTGATCATGTTGAACCGCGCCGTGCTTTTATTGAAGAGAATGCACTGAAAGTTGCAAACTTAGATTTTTAAGTAAAAAGTACTGTCGGATCTCATCATTCGTGCTTTTATGTCTCATATGAATGCTTTTTTGTATCATATACGTGCTCTGAGATCTCATAACTAGTGCACCACAGCGTTACTATTTAAAAAGGTTGCTCCTAGAGCAGCCTTTTTTATTGGCTTATCAATAATTAAGTTAAATATACTAATAGTATATATGTTGCGTATGTTGTTGTTATAGTTGAATTATATTTGTAATCAATGATGTTTTTTGTGTGAAAATCAGACGAAAAAGGTCTATAATAGTAACCATAATTTGTAGGACAGTAATGTGATTATTTTATGTCTCCATTTGGAATTTGCTTAGAGCAACTAAGAAGAAACCGAAATTTACAACAAAAGGATTTAGCAGAATTAGTAGGGATTAATCCTTGCTATGTCAGTGTCATTGAACGAGGGAGAAAAGGACCCCCGTCTAAGGATGTTCTGGATAAAATCGTAAAGTCACTAAACTTGAATCAATTGGAAAAAGAAGAGTTTTGGTATAACGTAGAATTATCGGAGTTGAGCTTTAAAGTTCCTGACAATGTTTCACGGTCAGAATTTGAATTAGTTTACAAATTAAAGAAATGCCTAGGAAAATTAAGTGATGAGCAGGTTCTTATTATGTTAACAACAATGAAGATTGGTAATGAGACACTTTAATTTTATAGGTATTGAGGAGGTCACATGAGAGATTAACGGGACGCACCATTGGATTGCCCCACTAAAATGAGAAGGAAATACCAACTCGTGCAGACATAGTATGCCCTTCAAAATTTAGTCCGTCAACCAATCTAAAAATCATTAGTAAATGCATTAAATAAAATTACCTGATTGGGTAAGGAGTTTCTATGTCTTCAATAAATGGGCAATACAAAGAAAATAATAGTCTTTGTCGTAGTACAAAGCCGCGATATATGCCACTTAACAGCCCCTTGCGTGTAAGAGAGCCGGTGAAGCGTACAAAGGGAAGAGTTGTTGGTTACTATCCGTCAACAAAAAGCAATGCAGCTATTGCATGGGAATCACAGCTAGAGTTAAAGGCCTGTGCAATATTTGAGTTTTGCCCAACTATATATAGCTACCGAGACCAGCCGCTTAGTATATATTTCGAAAATGAGCACGGTAGCATGAGTCGTTATACTCCAGATTTTGAGTTAACAAATACTAAACAGCAATTGGTATATGTTGAGGTAAAGCCTTCATCAAAACTTGAAAAACAAGAGGAGATATTACGCTTTCAAAAAATAGATAAAGTGTTCAAACAAGAAGGGTTTCAGTTTGTTGTTATTACTGAAAAAGAGCTAGATAACCCAGAACTACAGCGAAATTTCAAGCTGCTGCGCAGTTATCAACGGGTTGAGGTGTCAGAGCAAGTCAAGATAAAAGCTATAACTCATATTGAAAATAATGATATGGCTACCTTTGCTGAGCTAGCGACATACTTGGCTTCAAAAGCATACGTATATTCGTTGCTTGCCAACCACGTCGTAGAAGCAGATTTGAATGCCCCACTTAGATTAACCACTAAACTTTATAAAAAATTGGAGGCCGAAAATGAAATTAGCATCTTTTCATACCGGATTGCACCTAACTTTAAATGATATTTCTTACAGAATTGAACGGATTCTAACTTCAGGTGAGTGTTACTTGGAGCGGTTATCAGATAAATCAATACTAGTGAAAACTAAGAATGAGCTCAAAGACAAATTAGCTGAGGGGAAAGTCGAGCTTGAAGGTCGGAGGGGTGAGGCCGGGAGTTACATTAAAGAAAAGGATGACCGAGTTAAAGGCGATTTATCAGGAATGGAGCCGGCTGAACAAAAGCTGGTGTTAAAGAGATATGAGTATATTAGGACTGCAATTAAAATACTTGGCGATAAACCAACAAAAGTCAATCTAGTCGATGTGACAAAAAAAGTATCTGACAAACTTGGGGACGAAACGCCACCATCATTTCATACCGTTTATCGGTGGTGGAATAAATGGCATAAGGCTGACAAAAACCTTCTTTCATTACGAAATAATAAATCAGGCGGGGTTGGCGTAAGGAAGTTTAACAAGCTTATTCAGGAGGAATTTAGGCATATCGTCGAAGAGGTCTACCTTACAAGGCAGAACGAGAGCATTAAGAATACATATGATGCTTTTAAGACCCATATTACTAACCTAAATATGAGTCGACTAATATGTATTAGTTCCGACTTAATCTGACACATCGACTTGAAAAGTTGAGAGTTACCCGTTTTTATTAAAGGTGTCGAATCTTTAATTTAAACAAAAAAAGGTAACTCTCATGTTGCATA
>NZ_JBHFOM010000031.1:0-52070 GCF_053543955.1 Colwellia sp. E150_009 | reverse complement strand
CCGGTATTCTAACCAACTGAACTACCACTCCGCAAAATCTTGCTTAATATTGAGTTTTACTTTATTTTTATTAAATATAGCACGGTACTCTAACCGTTATAGATATAAGTGGCGGAGTGGACGGGACTCGAACCCGCGACCCCCGGCGTGACAGGCCGGTATTCTAACCAACTGAACTACCACTCCGCAGTATATATCTAATTTCGAGTTTAGCACAAAAATCAGTGAACGGGACTCGAGCCCGTTTCAATAAATATAAGTGGCGGAGTGGACGGGACTCGAACCCGCGACCCCCGGCGTGACAGGCCGGTATTCTAACCAACTGAACTACCACTCCGCAGTATATATTTACCTAAGAGACCAACATATTTTAAAATATGGTGGACGATACTGGGCTTGAACCAGTGACCCCCGCCTTGTAAGGGCGGTGCTCTCCCAACTGAGCTAATCGTCCGTCTCTGTGGGGGCGTATTATAGGCAGATCCAAAAAGCTGTCAACATAAAAGCTATTAAAATTACTAATTTTTTTCAAATTAGTGCTTGTTTGATTTTTTTTTGTGCATAACGGTGTTTTTGTCGACATTAGATTTTAAAAACAATCACAATATTCATGATTAGTTGTAAACAAGTCTTGTTAAAAGGTGAATTAAGGCAAGCACAATGATAAAATGCCGCCAATTTCTAGACTTATTTGTGTACTAGGCTGTGTTTTATATATTTGCCTAGTTTTTTGATATTGAGAATTTTATGACTTTAACTACTCGTTTTGCTCCTAGTCCTACTGGATATTTACACGTTGGTGGCGCACGTACCGCCTTATATAGTTGGCTTTATGCTAAAAAAAATGGCGGTGATTTTATTCTTCGCATTGAAGATACTGATATAGAGCGTTCAACCCAAGCTTCTGTCGATGCCATTATGGATGGTATGAATTGGTTAAATTTAGAATGGACACACGGCCCTTATTTTCAAACTAAACGTTTTGACCGCTATAAAGAAGTTATAGCGCAATTACTTGAATCTGGTCATGCTTATCGCTGTTATAGTACAGCGGAAGAAGTTGATGCGATGCGTGAGGAAGCTAAAGCGAAAGGTGAAATAGAAAAGTATAATGGTTTATGGCGTGAACGCACAGACTATCCAACCGACAAGCCCTTTGTTATTCGTTTTAAAAACCCACTTGATGGTGAGGTGGTAATTAAAGATATGGTTAAAGGTGACATTACTATAAGTAATACACAACTAGATGATTTAATTATTGCTCGTTCTGATGGTACACCAACATATAACTTAACTGTCGTAGTAGACGATTGGGATATGAAAGTAACCCACGTTGTTCGCGGAGACGATCATATATCTAACACGCCAAAACAAATTAATATTCTTGCTGCATTAGGTGCAGATATTCCTGAATATGCTCATATTCCTATGATTTTGGGCGATGATGGCAAACGTTTATCTAAACGCCACGGTGCGGTAAGTGTTATGCAATATCGCGATGATGGTTATTTACCTGAAGCCTTACTAAATTATTTAGTGCGTTTGGGGTGGTCACATGGCGACAAAGAGATTTTTTCTCGTGAAGAAATGATTGAACTATTTGATTTAAAAGATTGTAATCGTGCCCCTTCAGGTTTTAACACCGACAAACTGATTTGGGTGAATCAGCATTACATGAAAACAATGGATCCCGAGTATGTGGCGCAACACCTTGCGTGGCATATGAAAGATCAAGGTATAAATACTGACAATGGTCCTGCGTTGGCTGATATTGTTAGTATTCAAGCAGACAGAGTGAAAACTTTAAAAGAAATGGCAGAAATTTCACGTTATTTTTATGAAGATTTTTCTGAATTTGATCCAAAAGCAGTGAAAAAACATTTACGCCCTGTTGTAAAAGAACCGCTTATTTTGGTTAAATCAAAATTAGCCGCATTAATAAGCTGGGAACCTGCACCAATTCATGAGGCAATTAACGCGACAGCTGAAGAACTAGAGGTAGGTATGGGTAAAGTGGGTATGCCATTACGTGTTGCAACCACAGGGGGAGGTAATTCACCCTCACTTGACATTACGTTAGCACTGCTTAGTAAAGACAAAGTGCTTGAACGTATTGATTTAGCTTTAGCATTGCTTGAAGCACGTATTGCGGCTAATTAATGAATTGCTTTGCAGAGAATAATTTGGGAGAAATAAGTGCAATTTAGTGATTTTGGCTTAGAAAGTCGTTTAATGAGTACGGTAGAGCATTTAGGCTTTAGCGAGCCTACTGAAATTCAGCAACAAGCAATACCAGCTGCAATGCAAGGGCATGACTTGATTGCCTCATCAAAAACAGGCTCGGGCAAAACATTGGCATTTATTATTCCTGCCATTCAGAGGTTAAGTAAAAATAGAGCCTTGTCTAAGCGAGATCCACGTGTGGTTATTTTAACGCCAACACGAGAATTGGCTAAACAAGTCTTTAGCCAATTGCGTTTATTTACCGCTAACACGCAATTTAAGGCTGTGCTTATTTTAGGAGGCGAAAATTTTAATGATCAAGTTAATGTGTTAGAAAAAGACCCTCATTTTATTGTAGCTACCCCTGGGCGTTTGGCTGATCATTTAACGCAAGGTCATTTTTATTTAAATGGTTTGGAATTGCTAATTCTAGATGAAGCAGACCGTATGCTTGATTTAGGTTTTGAAAAAGAATTAAGCCAAATTAACAAAGCTGCTGACCACCGTAAACGTCAAACCTTGCTATTTTCGGCTACTTTAGAGCACGCACAAGTAAATGAATTTGCGCAAGAATTGTTAAAAAAACCAAAACGTATTGCTATTGGTGGAGCTTTTACTGAGCATAATGATATAACTAAACGTTTTTATTTAGCAGATAATCTTGACCACAAAGAGGCATTGTTAGCGCACTTTTTAACAAGTGAAACGTATCAGCAAGTGATTATCTTCACAGCAACGCGCAGTGATACTGAACGTTTAGCTAACTTGCTTACTAGTAAAAAATTTAATGCCGTAGCGTTAAGTGGCGAGTTAAATCAAGGCCAACGTAATCAGATAATGGAAGGTTTTAGTAAAGGCCACCATAAAATATTGGTAACGACAGATTTAGCTTCCCGTGGTTTAGACTTAGTGAATGTATCTTTGGTTATTAATTTTGATATGCCAAAACATACAGAAGAGTTTATTCATCGTATTGGTCGTACGGGTAGGGCAGGAAGCAAAGGTGACGCTATTGCCTTTGTTGGCCCTAAAGATTGGTTAAGTTTTAAAAATGTTGAAGGATTAATAGAGCAAACCGTTAAATTTGATCAAGTTGACGGCTTGAAAGCTAAGTTTAAAGGGGTAAAACCTAAAAAGGATAAAACGAAAGCGGTTACGGCTAACGTGAATAAAGCGTCTAAAATACAAGCGCCTAAAATGAAGAAAACCACTAAAAAGGTATTTCATGCGGCTAAAGATGTTGGCGACATGCCGATAATAAAACGCAAAAACACATTGCCAGCAACGCAAATTGAAGACAGTGATATAGATGAAGTGGATTAATGGTTACCGAAAAATACTGGTAGCGTGTAGTAGCTTATACTTTCGTTGATTATAAAGTTACCTTGTGAATCTTTAAAGATATTATCTAATCAGGGAATCTAATTAGGGAATCTAATCAGGCCATCCACGATAAATCTAAGTAATAACGTACGTTAATTAGGTTGTTTTTTTATTAAAATAATTCACATCATGAGCAGGTAAATGGCTCGGTTACCCGTTTTCTTACGTGTAATGTCACTTTTTCTGAATTT
The DNA here is from genome assembly GCF_053543955.1 of Colwellia sp. E150_009. Classification (NCBI taxonomy): domain Bacteria; kingdom Pseudomonadati; phylum Pseudomonadota; class Gammaproteobacteria; order Alteromonadales; family Colwelliaceae; genus Colwellia; species Colwellia sp. E150_009. The sequence goes on along the minus strand of NZ_JBHFOM010000031.1, from coordinate 48,273 downwards.
TAGATGAGTGGGTGTTGTGGCATTATCGAAATATCCACTTTTCTTTGTTTTATTGTTTAGTAAAATTAGTCGCAATTCCAACAGGCTTTGGCATTTTTGCTATGCCGTGCGTGCGCTTTAAGCACACACGCTCACTAAATTCACTTAATAAAAGTTATTATGGGTGGCCTGATTTTAATTTCTGAAACTTCATTAGGACAAGAAGTTGTCTTAGATTTAAAGTTTATTCAAGGTAAGTGTAAAGGCAAGACAATAATATCGAAGCGGTTGTGATGATTGAGCTATTTGCTGCTGATTTATCAGGGTCATATTTTCATGTTGGCATTCATTCCAATAGCACCACAGCATTTATCTTTGCTATTTAAGCGCATTAGCAAGAGTATGTATCTCCCAAAGTAAATAAATTAGGTTTATAAAAAGTAGATAGGTCCATTTTAAAAGAGCTTAAAGTATACAAGTTATGTGTTTTTTTATAGTAAGTGTTCAAGGTGTTAATCGAGTCGAGTTATTCTAAGTGGCTGGTTTGTCGCTTGAGCGGACATTAAGCTTGAGCATCCTAAAGACAATTTTAAGCAAATTTATTATATATTTGTTCATTATTTCGATTGACCAAAAAATTAACTCATTAGCAATCTCAATCAATACTTTTTTATTACAACATATAAAATCATCTTTAGATTAATTAATTCAAATTACGTAAATAACTAAATATTAATACAATTAATGAAACAACGGGGTAAGTTTTTGCAAATGAGTAATTACGAACAAAATATTATTAGGGTGTGTGATTACATTAATCAGAATCTTGATGATGATTTAACGTTAGATATGTTAAGTGAGGTGTCGGGTTTTTCTAAATATCACTTTCACCGTATTTTTTCGGCTTATACCGGGCTTAATCTAATTAAGTTTATTCAGATGTCACGACTAAAACGCGCGTCTTTTAGGCTAGTATTTAAAGCGGAAATAAAAATTATCGACATCGCTTTTGAAGCTGGATTTGAAAGTGCTGAAGCGTTTTCAAGAGCCTTTAAGCGCGAGTTTGGACAAAGTCCTTCCGAATTTAGAAAATCCCCTGAGTGGCTTAACTGGCATGATAAAATAGATATATTAAGCATACAGTTAACTGAAGCGATAGATAACAAAATGGATGTAAGAGTTGTTAATTTTGAAGAACAAAAAGTTGCGGCATTGGCGCATTACGGTGACCCTAAACTTCACTACCAAACATCGATGAGGTTTATTGCTTGGCGCAAAGCAACCAAGTTATCACCAATCAAAACTAGCAATACTTATGGGATTCCTTATTCTGATCCGAACATAGTAAAAGCAGAAGATTTTCATTTTGACCTCTGCGGCGCAGTACAAGCAGACATTCCAGAAAATGAATATGGTGTGGTAAATCAAGTTATCCCAGCAGGGCGTTGTGCGGTTGTTCGTGATATTGGTAATCGCGATGACTTAAAAAAAGGCGTTTATTATTTATATGAACAATGGTTGCCAACAAGTGGTGAACAATGCCGAGATTTTCCCGTGTTTTTTCATTATGTGAATTTTGTTCATGACGTGCCTGAACATGAAGTGATCACAGATATTTACTTGCCAATTAAATAGTTTTATCCATTAGGAATTAAAGAATGCCCCACGCTAATAATATGTTTCTTGTCGGTTCGTTACCGTCTGTCTTTATAAAAACCGCCGCACCTATTATTTTAATGATGTTGGTCAATGGTTCGTTTTCATTGGTTGATGCTTACTTTCTTGGTGAATATGTTGGCGCACATGCTCTTGCAGCCGTTACCTCAGTATTTCCTGCTTTTATGCTACTGGTGGCCTTATCAAGTTGGGTTTCCGCTGGCTTTTCAAGTGTGATGGCAAGGTTGTTGGGAGCCAATAGAAAAGATGAAGCTATCTCGGCTTACGGTCAAGCGATAACATTATCTATGTTTGTTTGTATGGTGTTAATTTTATTGTTTTTAGTGGGCGGTGAGCAACTGGTATTGTTTGTTAATAATGGCTCAGTAAACTTGTCGGGTATGAGTTATGATTATTTATCATTAATGATATATTTTTCACCATTATTATTTATTCTTACCATTAATAGCGATAGTTTGCGTTGTGAAGGACAGATGTCTTTTATGGCGGTTGTACCTTTGTTCTCGGTATTTTTTAATATTGTGTTCAATTACATTTTTATTGCGATGCTTAATTGGGGCGTGGTCGGTTCTGTTTATGGTACTTTGCTGGCTCAAGCCTTATCCCTGTGTACTGTGTTTCTATTTCGCCGTTACAGTAAAACTGCCTTAAAGGTTGCTATTGTACGCTTTACTACTAATCGTAAGCTATGGTTAGACTTTTTAGCCTTAGGTGCACCGACGAGTTTGTCTTATGTTGGTGTCGCACTTTCTTCTGCTTTTATTTTATATAACTTACAAATTTGGAGTAATGAAAACTACAGCATGATTGTGGCGGCTTATGGCATTATTACTCGAATTATGACCTTTATTTTTCTTCCTTTGCTGGGCTTGAGCATGGCGTTTCAAACTATTTTAGGCAATAACATTGGCGCTAAAGAATGGTTAAGAGCAAACAGCGCAATTAAAATCGCCATCATTATTGCGTTTATTTATTGTATATTTTGCCAGTTGTTTGTTTTGCTACTTAAAAATCAATTAGGCGGTGTGTTTGTTAACGACATACATGTTAATGCCGAAGTAGCGCGTATTTTACCTATTATGTCATCGGCCTTATTTTTATTAGGTCCGTTAATGATGGTTGGTGTTGTATTCCAAGCTATGGGGGATGCCAAACGAGCCGCTATTTTACGATTGGCAAAAGTATATATTTTCACTTTACCATTGATTTTTATACTGCCAATGTTGTTTGCCGAAATAGGCATTTGGTTAGCAGGCCCAAGCGCAGAATTTTTAGCGCTGTTACTGACCATTACTGTTTTGTTTCAACGCCGCCAAAAATCAGGGAATCCTTTTGGTTTGTTTTTTTTACATAAATAAAAATACCATTCGTATATACCCAAACCACCTCAAGATGCAATATTCAGCTGAAATTAGAAACGAGCACCTTGAGGTGGTTTGGGTATAACTCTTTCAACTTGATATTTCATAAAAATTAACTATTTATTTTTTTTAATTTAATTTCTGCTTTGTCGCTTGAGTTCAATCGGAAAAGCAGATTACTCATCGCTATACCCCCAAGGCGCAGCAGGTGGCGTAATTGGTTTGGTTAGGTCAAAGTCTACTCTAAATTCACGTCCTTCTCGAATCATGCGGTAGGTGAATTTTTCAGGGTAAATAAACATTTGCCACGTATTACCATTTGATTGTGGAATACCTTGTTTTACAAACAGTTCTTTTGAATATTGATCAACTGGAAAAGATTGCACTCGCTCCCAACCTGCATCCAAGGTGTGGCCACCATACATAGTTGATTTATCGTAACTTCCATCTACTTGACGATGATCGTGCTTTAAAGAAATACCAGAGTTTGTTTTAGTTAAAATCCACGTGCGTGAGGCATCGTTCCCAACATGAAATGGAATTTGCAGCTGACGGTCAGTACATCTTCGTACATGCATTACTAATTTTTTATTAGCAAAGCTGTCGCCACTGGCATTGTCGACTGTAACTTTACCCTGATACGCTTTGCCGCAGTGCTTTTTAAAATGTTCGAAATAAGCATCATGGGTTGAAATAGAAACTTGCGGAGCTGGCAAAACAACGGCCTTGCCATCAGCGGTATTTGTGCCAGCACTAACCGTTACACTAATACTTAAAATAGCCGCGCCAATCGGGCCAATAATAGGGCTTGATAAAATAGAAGTTTTCATGACAATTCTTTTATATTTAATAGGCGATAACCACTGATATTATCAGCTTTTGGATAGCATACACAATATGCTTGCGTATGCTCAGATTATCCATCGATTTACAAAGCAATAAATGTGATTGCCAACTATTTTATAAAGTAGCATCATATCTAAGTATTATCGGTTTCGCGCTTTATTGAAATTGCTAGTTAATTGTTAAGTGGTTGATAAATATTATGAAGTTAAATATCTATACCGATATAGGTTATGCGTTAAAAAATCTTATCTAAAACTGATTTAGCTGCGCGGATTTCTTTAAATCGTTCAACGCATCCCCCTTTGTCAGGATGATGCTTTTGAGCAAGACGCAAATATTGAGCTTTAATCATTTTTGCATCAGCATCATTTGGCAAGGCTAAAATTTCAAGTGCCTCTTTTTTATTGTCTTGTGCAATATATTGTTGCCAAAATGATTTTAGCAGATCCGTTATTTCTTCTTCTTGTGTATCAAAATAATGTTTTGCATTGAGATAATAACGTTCGAGGGGATCTTTGGTTTCAAGCGCTGTTTTAACATTATTATTGTTTGACGTGGAGTTGTTTAATGCAACTCGCTGAATTTGCACTGATTGAATAATTAACGTGAATTTATTCGAAAGCTGGTACTGTTTTTTTAAATGGTAGAGTGCATGCATGCAAAGAAAGTGGGCGCTAAATAAGTCTTTTGTATTTGCTAAGTTAAAATGGTGAAAAGGCATAATTTTTTTATCTTGTAAATGCTTAATTATTTGGTGTTCATTACATAAAGGGTACTCAGATAAAAATTTTGTTAATTCATCAAGTATTGAGGTTAAATAAGGGTTTAATGTTTGCATGTAGATAGCCTACCTAAATTTTAAGCTTGGCCTAATGAAATTTATAAAATAAAATGCTTGCCTGTATCTTAACACATTAAGCATTTGTTTTATCGTTCTGACTGTTCATCAATACAACACTCATCTTGTAGAAAATCGATAACAGTGAGTAATTTTTTATATTCTACAACACAATAAAGAGTACGTCCTTCACGTCTTTGTTTAATTAATCCAACTGAGGCTAGCTTAGAGATATGATGTGATAAGGTAGAGGCAGGAATTTTTAATTCTTCTTGTACTGCACCGACAGAAATGCCTTGTTCGCCTGCTTTAACTAAACGTTTAAAGATTGCTAACCTAGTTGGGTGACCTAATTCTTTTAATATGTTAGCAACCAGTTTTACTTCCACTATACTTTCCAAAAAATGGTTTATTTTATTTATTATTCGATAATACTCGAAATGTTTTGACATCGATACATTTTTCTTTATAATTCGATAAATCTAGAAATATGGAATCTTAAGAAATTACAATGAATATCACTCAAAATATGGTGTTTGACACATTAAATATGTTTGCATTTTTGGCTGTAGAGTTAACTCTACTCTTTTTACTTATTAGTTATATCGTAGGTGTACTTCAGCTATATATTCCACCGAATAAAATTGAAAATATATTGAGTAGCAAAAATGGTAAGGGGTATATTATTGCTGTTTTTCTTGGTGCAATAACCCCTTTTTGTTCTTGTTCTACCATTCCTTTTTTAAAAGGATTACTTAGAGCGAAAGCAGGCTTTGGTACTATGATGGTATTTTTATTTGCTAGCCCATTACTTAACCCAATTATTGTGGGGTTATTTTTTGTTACGTTTGGTTTTAAAGTGACAGCATTTTATTTTGCTATTGCTACAGGGGTTTCGATTGTGGCAGGCTATTTATTAGAAATATTAGGGTTTGCGCAATACGTTAAACCTGAATCTTACATAGCTCCTGAACCAAAAGGCTGTGCGAGTACTTGTGGTAAAGCTCCTTTGCCTAAAAGTAAGTGGCTTACAATTTGGAATAGCACGTGGGCAGATTTTAAAAATGTTTTACCTTATCTCATTGGTGGTATTGCTTTAGGGTCAATAATTTATGGTTTTATGCCAACAGAATTTGTAGCAAATGTAGCTAGCGACTCTAATCCGTATGCAGTGCCAGTTGCTGCGGTTATTGGTATTCCATTGTATATTAGGGCAGAAGCTGTTATCCCATTAAGTGCTGCATTAGCAGCTAAAGGTATGGGACTTGGTGCTGTTATGGCATTGATTATAGGTAGTGCAGGGGCAAGTTTAACGGAAGTTATATTACTTAAGTCTATTTTTAAAAATCAAATGATTGCTGCTTTTCTTTTCGTCATATTATCGATGGCAATGGGGGCAGGTTATTTATATTCCTACCTTTTTTGATTCTGATGTATTAGCTATTTTAGAATGAGTAAATTTGATTACTCTGCAATTAACTGGGTAATAGTGAAATAAGTTTCACTATTACCTAACATCTCTTTTAAATAAGGCAGTACTTCTGTCATTTGCTTTGATAATTGCCAAGGTGGATTAACAATAAACAACCCTGTGCCTGTCATACCATATTCATTGGTATCTGGTGATAAACAAAACTCAAGTTGTAAAAGGTTTTTAACATTACTATGAATGAACGCTTGCTCCATAGTATTTACTTGTTCCCGCTTAACAACGGGATACCAAAGTATGTAAGTTCCCGTAGCAAACTTTTTATAGGCTTTCACAATAGTATCTACGGCTTTGTAATAATCTTCTTTAAGTTCATACGGTGGGTCTATTAATACAACACCACGACGATTAGGAGGGGGTAATAACCCTAAGATGCCTTGATAACCATCACTTTGTTTAACAAAAACCTTCTTCCAGCGGTAACAAAAATCGTTTAAATGTTGAATATCAGTTGGATGTAATTCAAATAAATGCGTGCTGTCTTGGCGGCGCATAAAACGTTTGGCGATACCAGGTGAACCAGGATAAATATCGAGTTTGTTAGTGTCGTTTGTGCTGTTAGTAGGATTTAATTCTTTGATTAAATTCACGTAAGGCTGCAATGCTTCAGGAAGGTTTGATTCATTAACTAATTTAGCAATACCGTCTTTGTATTCTCCTGTTTTTTGAGAATATTCATCTTGTAGCTGATACATACCAGCACCAGAATGGCTATCTATATAATGAAAGCCTTTTTCTTTACGGCACATATAGTCAAGCACAAGTGTTAATACACTGTGTTTTAGTACATCAGCAAAGTTGCCTGCATGAAAGGCGTGACGGTAACTTAACAAAGATAATCCTTAATTTTTAATATGATTTTAAAATGTTTTTCTGTTAAGCCCAGAGTAAATTGATTATTCATTTACTCTGGGCGTCTTGATGTTATTACTTATGCTTGGCTTGCTAAGTATTCATCATAAGTCCCTGCAAAATCATTATAACCCTCTGGCGTTATTTCAATAATACGGGTGGCGATAGTTGATACAAACTCTCTGTCGTGACTAACAAATAATAGGGTGCCTTCGTAGGACTCTAGCGCCATGTTTAAAGATTCAATTGATTCCATATCCATGTGGTTAGTTGGTTCATCAAGTACTAAAATATTAGGCTTTTGCATCATTAGTTTGCCAAATAACATGCGGCCTTTTTCACCACCAGAAAGCACTTTAACTGATTTTTTAATGTCGTCAGCAGAGAATAACAGCCTACCTAAATAACCACGAACCACTTGTTCATCGTCGGTTGGTTGACGCCATTGACTCATCCATTCAAATAAGTTCATATCGGTTTCAAATTCATATTCGTGGTCTTGTGCATAATAGCCAATATTAACATTTTCAGACCAGGTATATTCGCCAGACGATAGTTCATAACCCACATCATTCATTAAAGTACGTAAGAATGTTGTTTTACCAATACCATTCTCACCAATAATGGCAATGCGTTCACCTACTTCAATCAATGCTGAAATATTTTTAAGGATAGGTGTGTCATCAAAGCTTTTACATAGGTTTTCTATCACTAAGGCATTACGGAATAATTTCTTTTCTTGTTCAAAGCGAATAAATGGGTTACTACGACTTGAGGCTTTTACTTCATCAAGTTGGATTTTATCTATTTGTTTAGCACGAGAGGTTGCTTGTTTTGCTTTTGACGCGTTAGCTGAGAAACGAGCAACAAAGGCTTGTAATTCACCAATTTGTGCTTTTTTCTTTGCATTGTCTGCTAATAAACGTGCTCGTGCTTGTGTTGCTGCTAGCATGTACTCGTCATAATTACCTGGATAAACACGGAGTTCTCCGTAATCTAAATCAGCCATGTGGGTACAAACACTGTTTAAAAAGTGTCTATCATGTGAAATTATGATCATGGTTGAATCACGGGCATTTAAGGTTTCTTCAAGCCACTGAATAGTATGTATGTCTAAGTTGTTGGTTGGTTCATCTAGTAATAAAATATCAGGATCTGAAAACAATGCTTGGGCGAGTAGAATACGTAATTTAAAGCCTGGCGCTATTTCACTCATCAGGCCGTAATGCTGCGCCACTGGAATGCCCACGCCAATTAATAATTCACCTGCACGAGCTTCTGCGCTGTAGCCGTCCATTTCAGCATATTCAGATTCTAAATCGCCAACGCGCATACCGTCCGCTTCACTCATTTCAGGAAGCGCGTAAATGCGATCACGTTCTTCTTTAACAGCCCATAACTCGGTATGCCCCATAATAACGGTATCAATTACACTTGATGTTTCAAAAGCAAACTGATCCTGACGTAACTTACCTAAACGTTCGCCAGTATCAAGACTAACATTACCTGAAGTTTGCTCTAAATCGCCCCCTAAAATTTTCATAAAGGTCGATTTGCCACAACCATTTGCACCGATTAAACCGTAGCGATTACCACCACCAAATTTTTGTGAAATGTTTTCAAATAAAGGCTTAGCGCCAAATTGTTGTGTTATGTTGTTTGCTGCTAGCATATTATTTCAATTCTCTTAAATTGTATTTTTTAATGAGTTTTACTAGTGACTTTTCACTAATGTTAATTTATTTATCGTGTAAATAATTATTTTTGCTTATTTCTTTTGCTTATTTTTGTTTTTAATTACACGTTGTTCTGACCATATTTCAGTTAAACCTGATTTGAGGTGCTCAGTCTTGTTATTTTTACTGTGTTTAGCTGTTTTTTTACGATCCTTAAATTGATCGTCACTAAAGCGAGTTAATCCTTTTTTACTGGCATTAACATTGTTATTGCTTGTATTATTTCTTTTTTGGCCGGGGCTACTTTTAAAACCTTTAGCGTTATTTTTACCTTGCCGTTTTCCATTAATATGATTGCGTTGCTCGTTACGAGTTTCTCTCGGTACTAAACACGTAGGAGAGGAGCCAATTAATTTACTTAATCCCATTTTAATTAAAGCCGCGCGTATTTCTGGCCAGTTATTTGAATCATGGTAGCGTAAAATAGCTTTATGTAATCGTCTTTGTATTGCACCTTTAGGTACAGCAATTTTACCGTCGTCTTTTGCTAGATTTTTACTGGTAACATTACGTAGTGAATTCAACTCAGTGTGATAGAGCGTTGTAGCATTGGCTAAAGGTGAAGGGTAAAAATTTTGTACTTGGTCTAGTTTAAAATCATTTTCTTTAAGCCATAGTGCCAAATTCACCATGTCTTTATCTGTAGTTCCCGGGTGGGCAGAAATAAAATAGGGAATTAAATACTGTTTCTTACCGGCAAGCTTTGAGTAATGATCAAACATTTCTTTAAATTTGTCATAACTTCCCATGCCAGGCTTCATCATATTGTTTAATGGCCCAGTTTCGGTATGCTCTGGTGCTATTTTTAAATAGCCTCCTACATGATGACTTGCTAATTCTTTAACATAGTCAGGATCTTGTATTGCTAAATCGTAGCGTACGCCAGAGGCTATAAGCACTTTTTTAATACCTTTAACCTTTCTTGCTTTACGGTAAAGTTCAATTGTTGGTGTATGATCTGTATCTAAATGTCCACAAATTGTGGGCCATACACAAGAAGGTTTTCTGCAGGTAGCTTCAGCTTTTTCACTTTTGCAATTGAGTTGATACATGTTGGCCGTTGGGCCACCTAAGTCTGAAATTACGCCTGTAAAACCGGGTACTTTTTCTTTGATATCTTCAATTTCAGCAATAATAGAATCATGTGAACGTGATTGAATTATGCGACCTTCATGCTCAGTAATAGAACAAAAAGTACAGCCGCCAAAACAGCCTCGCATGATATTAATCGATGTTTTGATCATGTCATAGGCTGGAATTTTCGCTTTACCATAACTGGGGTGTGGTACACGCTGATAGGGCAAACCAAATACACCGTCCATTTCATCTTGTGAAAGCGGTTTAGCTGGTGGATTTAGCCAGATAATTCGATTGCCATGAGATTGTACCAAGGGTTTAGCCGATGTTGGGTTGACTTCTTGATGAAAAATACGTGATGCATGGGCATACATTACTTTGTTGTCTTTTACTTGCTCAAAGGTAGGCAAGTTAATATAGGTATTTTCCCAAGGTTTTTCTTTTTTCTTCCATGTTGTATTTTTGCTGTATTTTAACGCTGAAATATTTACAACTTGGGCTGTTTTAGTTACATCTTCTAGTTCGTTAGTTTTTTCAGTCACAGCTGATTCATTTTCACTACAACTTGTTGATGTGATTTCTTCATAAGGATTGGGGATGGGGTCTATTTTCCCAGGTCTATCGATATCCCGTGAATCAATACCTTTCCAGCCTGGCAGAGCGTGGTTAGCAAGAAAAGCACTACCACGAACATTGGTTATGTTTTTTATATCTTCGCCGTTAGCAATACGGTGGGCTATTTCAACAAGCGGACGTTCAGCATTACCATACACCAATAGATCGGCTTTTGAATCAAATAATACAGATTGACGTACTTTGTCTGACCAGTAATCATAATGTGCAATACGGCGTAAACTGGCTTCAATACCACCAATAACAACAGGCACACCTTTAAAAGCTTCTTTGCAACGTTGAGTGTAGGCTGTTACCGCGCGGTCAGGACGTTTACCGCCTTCGTCATTTGGCGTGTAAGCATCATCATGGCGCATACGACGTTCAGCAGTATAACGGTTGATCATTGAGTCCATATTACCTGCGGTAACCCCAAAAAATAAATTGGGTTTACCTAGGGCCATAAATGCCGCTTTTGAGCGCCAGTCAGGCTGTGCAATCATGCCAACGCGGAAGCCTTGAGCTTCTAACATTCTGCCAATGATCGCCATGCCAAAACTAGGGTGATCTACGTAGGCATCACCAGTGACAATAATGATATCGCAGCTATCCCAGCCCAAGGCGTCCATTTCTTTTCTAGACATAGGAAAAAATGGTGCGGTGCCATAGCTTTCAGCCCAATATTTAGGATAATCAAATAAGGCTTGCGACTGTGTATTGCTCATAGATAGGCTCAATTTTTTGGTATTAACTTTTCAGTATTAATAATTGTAGATTACTAGTTAATTATGACAGGCTGAAACTAAGCGCGCGATTATAACAAAAATTCGTGAGTTTTTCTAAGGGAATATCATTTCTTTGGGGGGAGAATTTATTGATATGTCTTAAAAGTAAAATTTTATTTACGGCCTATTGTATGCACTTTGGATTTGTCTATTGTAAATATACAACCCTTTTGTTGTAATCAAAAAACAAAAAGCTTAAAGAGATAAAAAATGAAATTAACATTAATTACCTGCGCGATTGTTTCAGCACTTACTTTATCTGGTTGTAATGGAACGAAAGATACCACATCAGTAGGGCAACTTAGTAAGCCGTCTGTTACTGAACTAGCTAAAATTGAAAATAAAGCACAACAAAATATTAATGTATTATATTCGAAAGCAACACAAATACTTTTTAGTAATAGAGCACCTGAAGCAACAATGTATGGCTTGTCTGTTGACGAAGTAAGTATAAAATTTAATGGTGAATTATCGGATTTTAGTCCAAACAGTGAGGCTGAATTACGTCAAAAACTAGCAAGCTTATCTGCTCAAATTGGTCATTTTAAACAAGCACAGGTAAGCGATGTTGAGTTGGATAATCAAGAAGTGATGGCTGATATAACACAGTATTACGCAGGACATAAAGATTTTTCTATTGGTTATATTGATGGGTGGATGGGATTATCGCCGTTTATTGTGAATCAAATAAATGGTCCATTAATTGATATTCCACGTATCATGCAAAATGATCAGCCTATCACTACAGAGCAAGAGGCACTTGAATATATTAGTCGTTTAAGTAAGTTTGGACAAATGGTTGCAAGCGTAGAAGAAAAGCTTGCTTTTGATGCCGCTCAAAATTGGCTACCACCTAAAAGTACGGTGACAGGGGCAATACGTTATTTGAAGGGGTTTACTAGCGCAGAACCTGAAAAACATGTTTTTGTTCGTAACTTTGTTGAAAAAGTTAATATCATTCCTTCACTTTCAGCAGAGAGAAAAAAACAATTAATAACACAGGTCATCGCGCAAGTGACAAAAGTAGTTTATCCTGCTTATCAATCAATAACGAAAGCAACAGAAAAATTATTAACGAAAGCGAGAAATGAAGCAGGGATTTGGGCGCAACCAAATGGCGAAGCATATTATCAAGAAGCAATTATCCAATTAGGTAATAGTTCATTAACGGCAGATGAAATTCATAAAATTGGTTTAGATGAAGTAACACGCATTAGCAAACAGATGGATTCAATACTTTCAAGTCAAGGTTATAAAGAAGGTACAGTGGGCGAGCGTATGATTGCGTTAACCGAAGAACCACGTTTTTTGTATGATGATTCTAAAGCAGGGCGAGATCAACTGCTTAATGATCTTAATGGGTACATTGATGAAGTTACCCAAAAGATGGCACCCATTTTTAAAACAAAACCAAGTTACAATGTTGAAGTTCGTTCTTACCCAGTAGAAATTCAAGAAGGAGCGCCAGGCGGGCAATATAGTCCCCCTTCTGTCGATGGTTCCAAACCAGGGATTTATTGGATTAATTTACGTGATATGAAAGCGAATCCGACCTTTAGTTTGAAAACATTAACGTATCATGAAGCGAATCCTGGTCATCATTGGCAAATTGCCTTGAATATGGGCCAAGCATCACTTCCATTTTTACGCAGAATAGCACCTTACAATGCTTACGTAGAAGGTTGGGCTTTATATAGTGAACAAGTTGCCAGTGAATTAGGGCTTTATGAAAGTGACCCTTTTGGTGATTTAGGTCGTTTACAGGCTGAATTATTTCGTGCGGTACGTTTAGTGGTTGATACAGGTATGCACCATAAACGTTGGACGCGTGAACAAGCTATTACTTATATGAGTGAAAAAATGGGTAATGCAGAGTCAGATGTCATTGCTGAAATTGAACGCTATATTACTTGGCCAGGACAAGCATTAGGTTATAAACTAGGTATGCTTAAAATTTTATCATTACGTGAACAGGCCAAAGCAGATTTAGGCGATAAATTCGATTTAAGTGCTTTTCATGATGTAGTTCTACTTGGTGGTGCAGTACCTATGGCTGTGTTAGATAGAAATGTGAAACATTGGGTTAAATCACAGTTATCGTTATAACTTAATAGTATTAGCGTGATAAACTAATTATTTAAAAGACTACCAACGACTTTAATTTTTTAAATTATAGTCGTTGGTTCTTACACATAATTTAGCATTGCTGAGTTGTTTTAATGTAAGTGACATTGTTTCATTAAGAAGCAATGTGTTTTACCTAATTTAGCCGAATATTCAAGCTGCGCTATTTCATCTGCCGCAAAGACACTATCTGATAAAATTACTGCTGAACAATTTCCTTTACTTAACACTGATGTAATTTGCTTTAATTCAATTTTTACTCTATTTGTTGCATTACTTTTATAGTTCACCATTAATATTTTTGAAGCATCTATGCCGTGTGTTTTAGCAAGTTGTTCTATTGAATTTTCTTCTGGATTAATAAATAAAACCCATTTTTTTTCTTGCTTATGTTGCTGACAAATAGTGGCATATTGATTAGATAGTTCAAACTGATTTGCAACATTAGTATGCTGTAACCAATTAATATACATTGATTGGTTATTATTATGTGAATCAATTAACATATTGATATTATTGTTATTTATATTAAACATTATTAATTACCTGTATTGTAAATTACGCAAAAACAAATTAACTGTATGTATGTACAGTATCTCTGTTTTGTGTAATATTCAACCTTTATTTTTAATTAATTTCAAATTAGGTTTTTATTAGCGTGTGTATTTAATATGAAATACAAAAATGACACTTCTAGGTAGCAGCTTTAGAAAGATTTTGTTATTGTGTTTCTTATCTAGAAAGTTTTCATCTAACAAGACTTGATCGTTCGAAATAAAACTATAATCGATTAAGCTGTGGGTATAATTATGTATAAAAATATGAAAATAATATTGGCGGATGATCATCCTTTATTTCGTCAAGCGTTAACGCTTACCTTAAAATCACACTTCAGTGATGCCGAAATCTTTGATGCTCAAACCATTCCAGAGCTTGAGCAGCATTTGCAAACAGTAAACGATGCTGATTTATTATTACTTGATTTAGATATTCCAGGCGCACAAGGTTTTAATAGTCTTATTACAATTAGGCGCATGTATCCCAATTTAGGGGTTGTTATCATTTCAGGGTTTGAAGATAAAGAAACTATTCACAAATCAATGAGTTTTGGTGCTGCTGGTTTTATTCCAAAATCTACGCCTGTCTCTGATATGGTGCTTGCTATTAAAGAAGTGGTTAATGGTAAGCTTTGGACGCCTGACGGCGAGTTTAACGGTCATGCTAAAACAAGCATAGCTGAAGATAAAATTGCATCATTAACACCTAAACAACATAAAATTTTATTAATGTTTGCCGATGGTTTATTGAACAAACAAATAGCTTATGAGTTGGGGTTATCTGAATCTACGGTTAAAAGTCATGCCAGCACTATTTTTTTAAAGTTAGGTGTGCGAAATCGCACTCAAGCGGTTATTGTATTGAATGAATTACAGCTCAATCAAAGTGCATTTAATCACGATATGACAGAATAGAAGGTTTTATTATTTGCCTTTTATTTATAAAGTGTTGTGAGAATAATTATTTGCTAGCTCCTTGGTAAGTAATGAACTAATTAAAGCACGTAAGGCGAGGGGTTTAATTATTTTTCTTAAATAACTAATATTATGCAGTTTTGCTAACGACGTAAGGTTCTCATCAGTTGTGGCTGTAATCAGCACGGCAGGTAATGAATATTGGCTCATAAGCCTTAATTGTTCAATAAGCTCTATACCATTAACTTTATCTATTGAGCATTCTCTCAAGCTCTTTTCAGTTAATAAAGTATCCATGTTCAGTGCTAGTTCATCGGGCTTATTCTCGCTAAGTTGGTAATCAACCAATAAAATATCTATTTCGTCTTCGTGCTTTTTATATATAGCTTTTGCCTGTTGTGCTGTTTTTGCAGTGAATACATGGCATTGCCATGTAGATAAGAGTGTTGACATACCGTCAAGTATTGCTTGCTCGTTATCTACACACAATACACCTACACCTTGTAAATTCATACTTGCTGTTGGTTGTGGCTGTTCTGCTTTTATTTTGTATTTTGTGATAGGCACATTAACGCTAAATAAACAGCCATGACCACTTTTAGATTTTAAATTGATTTTATGATTAAGAATGTTTGCTAAACTTTGAGCAATATTCAAACCTAAACCAAGACCTTTCGGACCAACAGAATTTGTACTATTTAGTTGGGTGAATTGCTCAAAAACCTGTTTTTGTTTTTCTAGCGGAATACCTGGGCCATTATCAAACACTTGAATGCTCAATTCATCGCCTTGTCTACGACAGCCTAATAATACTTTATGTATTTTATTCTGTGTGCCTGTGTGCGCATAACGAAATGCATTACTGAGAAAATTTTGTATAATTCTGGCTAATAGAGTTAGATCACTAACAATGAATAATTTACTTGTTTTACAGTGGAATTCAATATTGTACTCATCTGTTAGAGCGCTAAATTCACTTGATAGCATATCGCAGATTTGTTTAACGGAAAATGCTTCAATGTTAGGTTTGATATTACCGCTTTCAATGCGCGCTATTTCGTTAAGATCAAGCAGTAAGCTATTAGCAATTTCTAAAGAGTTATCAATTTGTTTTATTTGTTCACGTACCTCTTTTGAGAGTTTTGGATTTAACGATGCGGATGAAGAAAATAATCGAGCGGCTGATAAAGGTTGAAGTAAATCATGACTACATGCTTTTAAATATTGGCTTTTTTTCACATGAGCCTGTACTGCTCTTTCTTGTGCTTGTGCTAATTCAGCATTAGCTTGCGCAAGCTCTTTGTTTGCTTGTTCTAGCTCTACAGTACGAAAACGCACTCTTGATTCAAGATCCGTGTTTTCTTCCTTTAATACTTTTTCGGTTTGGCGATATTTAGTAATATCTGAAAATATCATTACAAAACCACCACCAGGTATTGGATTACCTTCTATGTGAATATTTTTACCATTTTTTAATTTATATTCAGAGTTATGTCGGCTGCCAGCTTTGATAAACTGAATACGTTTATCAACCTGTTTTGCAATATCTTCTATAAAATAACCTTGTTGACTAAGGTTAAAATGAATTAATTGACTGATAGGGCAGCCAATATAAATAATTTCATCAGGGTAATTAAAAATATCTATATATTGTTTATTCCAAGCCACTAAATTAAGTCCACTGTCAATAACAGAAATACCTTCGCTAACATTCTCAATAGCACTTTGCAATACCGTACGACTGAACTCTAATTGCTGAGTTGAGTTGTCTTCTACTAATTTAGCGACCTGATCAAACGCCATGTTTTGCCCACTAATAGCGAAAGATGTAACTAATTTAGCTGATGCTGAGCCTAATACACGAGCAAGTGTTGTTTCTGCATGAAGTAATATTGCTTCATTAAATTTTTTGTTGTTTTTGTTACCGTGATGACGATGAAATTGCTTAAAGCATTGTTGAGCCTTTTCTTTACCAATAAAACGGGCAAGTAAAAACTCTAACTCAACCAAATCAACTTTAGGTTGAACGGGAAGATTCCATTGAGTATTGCTTCTATCTTTATAAAAAAATTTACTTTGCATTTGCTCTCGAATACTTTGCCTTGTTAATAAGGATACTAGCCAAAGGGAGAAAATGTTTATGACTAATCCAACTAACGTGATAACGGTGGTTTTTGGTAAGTCGCTGTTTAATAAAGGATGATCGTACACACCTAATTGAGGGAGTAAATTAAACAATATCCAAATAGCAAAACCACTACTTATGCCTATCAACACACCAGCAAGCGTGGCTTTGCGCCAATAAAAAGCAACGAATAAGGTGGGGCCTACTTGTGCTATAGCACCAAAAGCAACTTCTCCTAATGAAGACAAGGTATCGGGCGGCGACAACAGTAATAAACCGTAACTCAAAAAAACAACAAATAAAACCAGCGCTTTTCGAATCAGTAAGAGTTGAGATTGAAAGTGGTTAAAATCGTGTTGTTGCTGACGTGAATATTTAAACATTAGCGGAAAGACAATTTCATTGCTGAGCATGGTACTTAAGGCGATTGTTGAAACAATTACCATTGAACTGGCTGCTGATACTGCCCCCAAAAAGGCAAATAAAGATAGCCATGTTTGGCCATGATATGCTGGTAAAAATAATACGTAAGCATCGGCAGCTAATGAATTTCCATAATTTAAATTACCAGCTAAACCAAGTGGGCCAGCAAAAAAGGCAAAAATTAGCACATAAATAGGTAAAAGCCATCTAGCCATGCTACTGGTTTTCTGTTCTTTTATTTCAACAAACATCACTTGAAATTGTCTAGGTAAGCATAAAAAGGCAGACATAACAATAATTAACAGACCAAACATATCCACAAGGCTAGAAAACTCAAACTGTTTATCTAGATTAAGTTGATCTTTTGATAACTCCCAAATAGCTGATGGCGAATCGTAAACAATATAGCAAACGAAAATACCCACCACAAAAAAAGCAATTAACTTCACCAGAGACTCAAAAGCTATGGCAATCATTACGCCTGGATGGCGCTCAGTAATATCAATGGTACGAACGCCAAAAATAATGGTAAATACCGCAAGTATAATGCTGACAATAAGTCCGAGTTGCCAAATGGGTAAATCGGGCGTTTCTTGTAAAATTTGATAGGAATAAATAATAGCTTTTAGCTGCAGTGCTATATAAGGCATAGTACCAATGAGTACAACAATAGTAATTATTACGGCCAAATTTTGAGATTTACCAAACCGTGCTGATAATAAATCAGCGATAGAGGTAATTTTAAGCTGTAAGCTGGTTTTTACAATGCGTTGAATAAAAGGCCAAGCAAAAACAAATAATAAAATGGGAGCCAAGTAAACTGATATATAGGTAAATGAATGATTGGATGCTTGTGCTGTAGTACCTAAAAAGCCCCATGATGTACAGTACACTCCTAAAGAGAGAGCATAAATAATAGTTTGTTGTTTAGCTTTAAGTTTATTTCTGTATTTGCCACCTAAATAAGCAATGAGAAACAATAAGCTGATATAGCCAATGCTAACACAAACTAATAACCAATTTGAAAACATACCCATTCCACAGAACTAATCACTCATTCTAAATTTATCATAATTCAGCCTTAAAACATTCCTATATTTCTAAAACTTAAGTACTAGTACTTATCACCCAGTATTTAATTACGACTAAAGGACTAAGTACTAGGTGCTAAGTCTTATTGCCGATTGTTAGATTTTTGTACTGTTCTATTATGTTTTTGGAAACAGAAAACAAATGAAAAAAAGAACATCAAAATAAATAGAAACAAAAATACATATAACTAGGGGAAACAAAAATGATTACCAAGTCTAAAAATTTATTACTCGCGTCAAGCTTACTTGTTGCAGCTGGTGCTGCCAATGCAGGTTATGACATTAAGTTATCAGAAGACGATAAAATTTCTTTTGGCGGCTACATAAAAGTAGACGCACGTTATGTTGATGGTGATGTAGCCTATAGACCTTATTGGATTGGCACCGGTGCTAAGCTTGATGATAGTGCTTCACAATTCAACTTATTTGCTAACGAAACGCGCTTTAACATGAAGTATACCCATGGTGATGTTATGGGCTTCATTGAAATGGATTTTTGGGGCGGTGGCGGTAACGAAATCGTTTCAAACTCAGCTAATCCACGTATTCGTCATGCGTTTATCAAATACAAAAATGTACTTGCAGGGCAAACTTGGTCAACTTTCATGAACACAAGTGCTATTCCAGAATCAGCTGATTTTGCTGGTGCAACACTAGGTTTAGTCTTCATTCGTCAAGGTCAAATACGTTATACCATGGGTGATTTCCAAGTATCACTTGAAAACCCTGAAACTTGGGGCGGTGATACGGCCAATGACAATGTTCCAGATGTTACCGCACGTTATAACTTAAAAGGCGATTGGGGTAATGTGTCGTTTTCTGCATTAGCGCGTCAATTAAATACAACCCTAGGTAATACTGAAACAGCTATTGGGGCTTCAATTGCTGGTCGTATTAAAACGGTTGGTAAAGATGATTTCAGATTTCAATTCCATCAAGGTGAGTTAGGTCGTTATGTAGGTGCTGCTTTTGCTGCTGATGTTATTGGTGAAGAAGTTGAAGACGTAACAGCATATCTTGCAGCTTACCGTCATTATTGGACAGACACTTTACGAACTACTGTACTTTATGGTGCTGCAGAAGCGGATGTTTCTGGCGCTGATAGAAGTCAATGGGGGGTTAACTTATTCCAAGACTTAACTAAACAATTAGCGGTAGGTGTTGAAGTAGGTAATTTCAAAATGAAAACTCTTGATGCTGATTCGAACTATGCACAGCTTTCATTGAGATATGTACTTTAGTTTTATAGCAAAACCTTGTTGACGTAACAGTTCCCATTTGTTGTTACGTTTTGGAGGGGGATATTCCCCCTCCCTTTTTATGTACAGGATGTACTGTATATCACGGTGAAAGGATATCAAAGAGCGTGTATTACGCATATATTATTTAATTAATTTAGGAGAGTGAGTATGACTGAGTCAATACTCAAAGTAGAACATGTTTCCTTGGCGTTTGGTGGTGTTAAGGCGCTAACCGACGTTAGCTTTGAGGTTCCCCGAGGCTCTGTATTTTCCATTATCGGTCCTAACGGGGCAGGTAAAACATCCATGCTTAATTGTATTTCTGGTCGTTATCGTCCTAACTCAGGCGGTATTATTTTCAATGATCAAAATGTTACTAAGTTACGTCCAAACGATAGGGCAGATCTTGGTATGGGACGTACTTTTCAAAATTTAGCCCTTTTTGGTCATATGTCAGTATTGGACAACATCATGGTTGGTCGCCACCATTTATTGAAAAATAACTGGTTAACAGGGCCATTGTATTGGGCTTCATCTGCGCAGAAAGAAGAACTTGCTCACCGTCGTTACTGTGAAGAAATTATCGACTTTTTAGAAATCTCACATATCAGAAAATCTGTCGCAGGTACTTTATCTTATGGTTTACGTAAACGTGTTGAGTTGGCACGTGCAATGGCACTAAAGCCTGAATTAATTCTGCTTGATGAGCCTATGGCAGGCATGAATTTAGAAGAAAAAGAAGACATGGCGCGTTATATCCTCGATTTAAATGAAGAATTTGGTATCACGGTTGTGATGATTGAGCATGATATGGGTGTAGTGATGGATATTTCTCATAAAGTAATGGTACTTGATTTTGGTAAGAAGCTCATGGCGGGATTACCTGATGAAGTGATGGCTGACCCACATGTTAAACGTGCTTACCTTGGTATAGAAGATGATGAAGTAGATGATATCTATGAAGAACAGGAGGCAAGTTAATGTCGAGCCAATTAAAAATAAATTCATTCAAAGCAAGTAACGATTTTGATATGGGAGAGTTAGATACTTTCCCTAAAATACTCAGACATAATGCTAAAAACTGGCCTAATGATATTTCCATGCGAGAAAAAGAGTTTGGCATTTGGAACGAGTTTACTTGGCAAGATTATGAAAACCGTGTTAAGTGGCTTTCGCTTGCCTTACGAAAATTAGGTGTGCAACCTAAAGACGCCATTGCCTTATTGGGTGATAACCGCCCTGAATGGGTTTGGGGTGAAATTTCAGCTCATGCGATGGGCTGTTATTCCATTGGTATTTTCCAAGATTCATTGCATGAAGAAGTTGTGTATTTACTGAATAAAAGTAATGCGACTGTTGTTATTGCAGAAGATGAAGAACAATGTGATAAATTGATGGAATTAGGTGATGAAATACCCGATGTAAAATTCATTGTTTATTGTGATCCACGAGGTATGCGTAAATATGACGATAAGCGATTAATTAGTATTGAAGATATTTACCAACAAGGCCAAGAAATAGATAAAAAATTTCCAGACTTATATAACGCTTATGTTGATTCAACTCATGCTGATGAAACTGCTATTTATTGTACAACGTCAGGAACAACCTCTAAACCTAAAATTGCTTTTTTAGGTGGTGGTAACTTTGTTAAACACTGTAGTTCTTATTTGCGCGCTGATCCTCGTCAAGCGGGTGATAATTATGTGTCAGTGCTGCCACTGCCTTGGATTATGGAGCAAGTATATGCTGTTGGCCAAGCCTTAATAGCAAGACAAATTGTTAACTTTGTTGAAGAACAAGAAACCTTAATGGCTGATCTTCGAGAAATTGGTCCAAGTTTCGTGTTGCTTGCTCCACGCGTTTGGGAAGGCATTTTAGCGGATGTTAAAGCGAGAATGATGGACTCTACTCCGCTGAAACAAAAGTTATTTGACTATGCATTTGCTATTGCAGAGAAAGCGCAAAACCAAGGGAAACGTTCTTGGTTTGCTGATTTATTGTTGATGAACGCGCTAAAAGATAGATTAGGTTTTACTTTCCTTAAATCGGCTGCAACGGGTGGTGCTGCCATGGGACCTGATACTTTCAGATTTTTCCAAACTATCGGGGTGCCGCTACGTCAATTGTATGGTCAAACAGAGCTTTGCGGTGCATACACTGTACATCAAGCTGATGATGTAGATTATGACAGTGTAGGTATTGCTTTTGATAATGCCGAAGTGAAAGTTATTAATGCTGATAAAGAAGGTGTTGGTGAAGTTATCGCGAAAACAGTGGGTATGTTCACTGGGTATTTAGATAACCAAGAAGCTTACGATGAAGATGTCATTGATGGTTGGATGCATACAGGTGATGCTGGATATGTTAAGCCTTCAGGTCATTTAGTGATTATTGACCGTATTAAAGATTTGGCAAAAACCAGTAACGGTGTTCAGTACTCGCCGCAATATATTGAAAACAAATTGAAATTTTCATCCTTCATTGGTGAAGCTGTGATCTTAGGTAAAGATAAACCTTATTTAAGTGCGCTAATTTGTATTCGTTTTTCTATTGTATCTAAATGGGCAGAACAACAAGGTTATGGGTTTACTAATTATACCAGCCTTGCTTCATTACCTGAAGTTTATCAAAAGCTTACAGATGAAGTTAAAAAAGTAAATGCAACCTTACCAGACGCTCAAAAAATTAATAAATTTATCTTATTGTATAAAGAACTAGATGCTGATGATGGCGAATTAACGCGTACCCGTAAAGTTCGTCGAACTGTTATTGCTGATAAATATGGCGACATTATTACTTCAATTTATGACAACAAAGAGAAGGTGGATGTTGATACGGTTATTACTTTCCAAGATGGCGGTAGCTCACGTATTCAAACTCAACTTAAGGTTGCAACGTTAATTGAAAACGATGGTCGTGCAGTGTCGAAACCTAACAACTCATCACAGAGGAAAGCATCATGAATTTTGAACTCTTACTTCAATTAGTCACCAATGGACTTATTGTTGGTTTGCTATACGGCGTTATCGGTATGTGTTTTGTATTGGTGTATAAATCAACACAAATCGTTAACTTTGCCCAAGGTGAATTTTTACTTGTTGGTGCTTGGGTTTGTTGGGCATCGCTAATTTATCTAGAACTGCCATTTTTTGTTGGGTTTTTACTAACACTAGTTTTTATGGCTGGTTTTGGTGTTTTACTACAAATGATTGTTCTCAGACCTATGATTGGTGAACCGATTATCTCTGTGATCATGGTTACTATTGGTTTATCAATATTTTTCCAAGCCCTGATGAAATGGATATTTGGTGTTTCACCTCAAAGTTATCCGCAGGTATTTGATACTCAAAATATAAATATTTTTGGCTTAAATATCGAAATGGCTTATTTAATGAGTACGATTATTGCGCTGTGTATCATGGTTGCCTTCTTCTTATTCTTTAAGTATTCAAGACATGGTTTAGCTATGCGTGCCACTGCTTTTGATCAACAAGTATCGCAAAGTTTAGGCATATCCGTAAAACATGTGTTTGCGATGAGTTGGGGGATTGCAGCGACAGTATCAGGCACTGCAGGTGTGGTAATTGGTATGGTTAATGGTGTGTCAGATTCACTGTCAATCATGGGTATTAAAGTTTTCCCAGCGGTTATTCTTGGGGGATTGGACTCTATTGTGGGTGCTATTGTAGGTGGTATTACTATTGGTGTTTTAGAGAATGTTGCTGAATTTTTTGATAGTCAATATCTTCATGTGGGCAATATGTATGACATCGCACCATTTTATGTGTTGTTAATTATTCTTTGGTTCAAACCATACGGTTTATTTGGCACGAAAGATATTGAGCGTATATAACGCCAATTAACAGACAATAACAATTATTTAGGAGTGATTTATGTCTAGTTTAACTATGCGCCCGTGCGGAGACTTTCGTACTAGCTATAAACAAGATAATACAATTTTCGAAACAAAAACTATCCGTTGGGTAACTATTTTAACCATTATAGCACTGTGTTTTGCACCTTTAGTGTTGGGTGGTTATTTCATCACGCTGCTTATTCAAATTTCATATTTGGGTATAGCTGCGTTGGGTCTGAACATTTTAGTGGGCTATACCGGGCAAATCTCATTAGGCCACGGTGCATTCTTTGGTTTTGGCGCATTTGCCTCAGCCTGGCTAAATACAAGTTTTAATATACCTGTATTTTTATGTATTCCTTTGGCTGGTTTCTTAACCATGGGCGTTGGTATGATGTTTGGTGCACCAGCGGCACGTATTAAAGGTTTGTATTTGGCGATAGCGACGTTAGCTGCACAATTCATTATAGAAGATTTTTTTGCTAGGGCAGAATGGTTTTCTGGCGGTGCTGCTGGGTCTATGGCTGAACCATTAACATTATTTGGTTTTGCTTTCGATACAGATAAAAGCTTTTATTATGTAGCGTTATTTTCATTAGTGTTTATGTTCATTTGGGGCTGTAACTTAATGCGCAGTCGTGACGGTAGAGCATTTGTTGCCGTGCGCGACCATTATTTATCAGCTGAGATTATGGGCGTTAAATTAAATAAATATCGTTTATTATCTTTTGGTATTTCTTCATTCTATGCCGGTATTGGCGGTGCATTGTATGCGCATTATCTAGGTTATGTTTCGGCAGAAGGCTTCACTATTATGATGTCTATTCAATTCTTAGCCATGATTATTATTGGTGGTTTAGGTTCAATAAAAGGCACATTAATGGGCGTTATCTTTATGGTGTTCTTACCTGAAGTGTTAGGAAGTGGTGTTGAGATAATGAAGATGACTGAATGGGGAAATATACCCATGGTTGTTGATGGCTTAGCTTATATTAAAGAAATGGCTATTGGTCTAGTTATTATAGGGTTTTTAATTTTTGAACCTGAAGGTTTGGCTCACCGTTGGGCACAAATTAAAAATTACTGGAAATTCTACCCATTCGCTTATTAATAATTTTTGGTTTGAAAAATCAGATAACAATTTAATAAGTAATGGAGAATAAAGCGCAGTTAAGTTTATGGGGATAGTTGTTTATTTAACTGCGCAGCGTAAAGCAAACATAAGAATAATATTTACCTAAATTATTATGGGTAAGATAACAACAATTTAAGGAACATCATATGAAAAATGTTATGAATAAAAAATTATTATTAAGTTCAATTGCAACCAGTATTGTTTTAAGCATTACTAGCCAGGCACAAGCACAAGATTCTGTGTTTGTTGGCCATTTAGCTGACATGTCAGGCCCTACCGCTTTTGTTGGTAAAAACTACGCAGAT
The DNA here is from genome assembly GCF_053543955.1 of Colwellia sp. E150_009. Taxonomy (NCBI): domain Bacteria; kingdom Pseudomonadati; phylum Pseudomonadota; class Gammaproteobacteria; order Alteromonadales; family Colwelliaceae; genus Colwellia; species Colwellia sp. E150_009. Next base: position 23,246 of record NZ_JBHFOM010000031.1, on the reverse strand, counting down.
GGTGTGCGTGATTCGCTTGCTTATATCAATGCACACGGTGGTATAAAAGGCACAATACTTGAGTCTGAAACTGTTGATTATGCTTATAAAGTACCACAAGCGATTGCGTCTTATAAAAAATGGAAAACACGTAAAAAAATGGTCGCTATGCAAGGTTGGGGAACCGCAGATACGGAAGCATTAATTTCTTTTGTTGCACGTGATAAAACGCCAGTTTTTTCAGCTTCTTATTCTGGGCATTTAACTGATCCAACAGGAAAAAACCCTAATACCAAAAAACCTGCACCTTATAACTTCTTCTATGGTGCTTCTTATTCAGATGCTTGTCGTGGCTTAGTGCAATGGGCAGCAGAAGATTGGAAAAGTAAAGGCAAAGCAGGTAAACCTAAGTTTACCCATATTGGTGCTAACCACCCATTCCCTAATGCTCCAAAAGCGGCTTGTGCTGAATATGCAGAAGAGTTAGGTTTTAACGTATTGCCTCCTGTGGTTATTTCAATGAAGCCTGGTGATTTTAAAGCGCAATGTTTAAGTATAAAAAGCTCAGAATCTAATTATGGCTATATTGGTAATTTAGGTGGCTCTGTACTGTCATTAGTGAAATCTTGTAATACTGTTGGTGTTGATATTCAGTTAATGTCAAATATTTGGGGTGGTGATAAAGAGGTGTTTGAAGCGGGTGGTGAAGGAATTAAAAACTATATATTCCCGACTATGACACCTTTTTGGAATGACCAAGTACCAGGTATGAAACTGGTTCGTGAAATCTCTAAAATGTCAGATGAGTCAGGTAAAAAAGAACGTGTACATCATTATATTCGCGGTGTTTGTTCAACTTACTTTATGAAAGAAGCAATGGAATGGGCAAAAGATAACGGTGGTATAACAGGTGAGAACATTAAAAAAGGTATGTATGTTCATAAGGACTGGGTACCAAAAGGTTTAGAAGGTGTGTGTTTAGCCGCTAACTGGACCAATGAAGATCACCGTGGTATTAACCAAGTTAATATTTATAAAGGTAATTATGTCAACGGTAAAGTTGATATAGAAAAAGTATCACAAGTGACTTTAAAGCGTCGTGATGACTGGTTAGGTTATTAATCCTCGTCTTACCTGATAATTGTTGGAACACATAACGTTCCTATTATCTAATAACTATCCAGCTTGTAAAAGCAGGATAGTTATATTTTCAACGGAGTAAATATTTTATGTCACAGGCGGCAGCAAACATTAAAACAGCTTCACCTATGCTATCGGTTAACAATATTGAAGTGGTTTATGACGAAGTTATACAAGTGCTTCGCGGAGTGTCTTTAGATGTGCCAGAAGGTGAAGTAGTCACTTTACTTGGGCCAAATGGTGCAGGCAAATCAACTACGTTAAAAGCTATATCAGGTTTACTTAAAACTGAATATGGTGAGGTTACTAAAGGTGATATTACCTTTATGGGTGAGCGTATTGATAAGAAAAATGCAGAAGACGTGGTACGTAGTGGCCTTTTTCAGGTGATGGAGGGACGTCGAATTATTGAAGACATGACATCAATTGAAAACCTTAAATTAGGGGCTTATACCCGTAAAGATTCGCAAATTAATCAAGATATCGAAATGGTATTTAATTATTTTCCTCGCTTGAAAGAGCGTACGGGTCTTGCTGGTTATTTATCAGGTGGTGAGCAGCAAATGCTGGCGATTGGTAGAGCATTGATGGCGCGTCCTAAAATGATTTGTTTAGATGAGCCTTCAATGGGATTATCACCATTACTGGTAAAAGAAGTTTTTGGAATTATTAAAAAAATAAATAAAGACCAAGGTATTACCATGTTATTAGTTGAGCAGAATGCCAACTACGCCATTAAAGCGGCAGACTATGGTTATATTATGGAATCAGGGAAAATTGTACTTGATGGTACGCAAGAACAGCTACTAAGTAATGAAGACGTAAAAGAATTCTATTTAGGTGGTGGTAATGAGGAACGTAAAAGCTTTAAAAACTTAAAATCTTACAAACGACGTAAACGTTGGTTGTAAGCATCTGAGACGTTTGTAATTTATCTGAATTTTAAAATAATCGAGTTACCATGAAACAATATTTTTATGAAAGAGAGTGTCAAAATCCAGAATTGCGAGAGCAATCTTTAATGGCACGCTTGTCTGATTTTATCACTTATGCAAAGCAAGAATGCTTACATTATCAGCAAATTTTAGCACATGTTGATGCTGAAAAAATAACAAGCCGAGAACAACTCGCACAACTTCCCATTACCAGAAAATCAGATCTAGTGAGGTTACAGGCAAAAAATTCTCCTTTCGGTGGTTTGAATGCTAAAAATGCCAATTTAGGTCGCACTTTTCAATCACCAGGGCCAATTTATGATCCTGAAAATACCAGTGATGATTGGTGGCGAATGGGACAAGCCTTTTATTCGGCTGGCTTTAGAAAAGGTGATTTAGTGCAAAATTGCCTGTCTTATCATTTGACGCCAGGTGGTTTTATACTCGATTCTGGTGCAAGAGCGTGTGGTTGCGTGGTGATTCCTGCAGGGCCAGGGCAAACCGATTTGCAACTTGATATTATTGAACACCTTAAACCACAAGGTTACGCAGGTACGCCCTCATTTTTAAAAATATTGCTTGATAAAGCCAAAGCAGAAAACCGAGATATAAGCAGTGTAACTAAAGCACTTGTTACCGGAGAAGCATTACCATCAGCACTTCGATCTGAATTCAATGTTGCGGGTATCAATACGTTACAAGCTTATGCTAGCGCTGATGTAGGACTTATTGGGTTTGAATCTAAAAGTGATGATGGTTATGTTATTGCTGAAGATTTACTCGTTGAAATTGTTCGCCCAGGAACATTAGAGCCTGTTGCTGATGGAGAAATTGGTGAAGTAGTGGTAACCAGTTTTAATATAGATTACCCACTTATTCGTTTTGCTACAGGCGATTTATCTGCAATAAAAACAGGTGTAAGTGCTTGTGGTCGAACTAATATGCGAATAAAAGGTTGGATGGGACGCGCCGATCAAACGACCAAAGTGAAAGGAATGTTTGTTCATGCAGAGCAAATAGAGAAAGTTAGACAGGCCTCTCCAAATATTGTAAAAATGCGCTTGTCAGTTACGCAAGTTAATTACAATGATCAAATGCATTTACAATGTGAATTAGCCTCTACCAACAACTCTGAGACTGAGCTCGCAGACATTATTGAAAACATTAGTGCTACATTGAAAAAGGTTACCAAATTAACTGGTTCTATTGAAATTGTCGCTTTAGGCACTTTAGTTGATGATGGCAAAGTGATTGATGATTTACGAACCATTGGTTAAGTTGTTTTATACCCAATTAGCACTATTTTAAAGTGTATGAGTTAAGGATTGAAAATGAATAAAAAAGCATTTCAAGATTGTTATCCAGAAGAACTAAGTCATTGTTATGGTTGTGGTAAAAATAATCATGACGGACATCAGTTAAAGAGCTTTTGGCAACACATTGATAAAGAAAATCTACTAGCAAGTACCACTATTGCCCATCATATGCCTGATGAGGTATACACTGCTATTCCTGGTTTTGTTTACGGTGGTATGATCGCCTCATTAATTGATTGCCATGGCACAGGTAGTGCGTCTGCTATGGCTTATCTGGCGCAAGGACGTGAAATGGGAAGTGCTCCAACATTACGTTTTGTTACTGGAGCGCTAAATGTGAGTTATTTAGCACCCACACCACAATGTGTTGAACTGGAATTAATTGGCCGTTTTAGTGAAGTGAAAGAACGAAAAGTTACTGTTGATATAACCTTATCAGCCAATGACATTATTTGTGCTAAAGGGCAGGTTATTGCTGTGTTAATGCCTGAAGGTATGACACCTAAAAAATAAAATGATAGCTACATTTTAATACCCACCTTAATCTTCCCCTGATTAGTTTTAAGGGGAAGTTTTGATAAGTTATATCCTATATATAAAAATAGAACATAGAGCAGGTATTGTCGGTTCTTTAACAAGAAGTTGTTTTTATTATTCTCATACTCGTTTTTGTGCTATTTAAGAAACTAATAGAGTTCTTCGGTGATTTGAGCTGCGCATTTATAATCTATTTAATTGTATTTTTCCTATTCTATATAGTCAAAAATGACCTAGCTTTAGGTTACGGAAAGTCTTGATGAGGTGATTAAGCTAGTAGCTCCGTTCAAATTAATAACCTACCAAGCAGCTACCCGATTATATAAAAGTGTTTTACGTGATATAAATCAAATATACCTTTATAGATGAATGTTCTAATTACCCATTTGAATTTGTAGAAACTGGGTTTATTGTGGTTGAAGAGCAGGTAAAATCGATAATTGATAGTTTATCTCAATCTATTTCTGATAATTTTATCGAAACTATTTGTTTATCTTTAGCAAAGGCGATTAGGGCTGATTTTGTTTTTGTTGCTAAAATAGACGATGACAAAGAAATAGCAACAACACTCTCAGTTGCTTCTCAATATAAAACACTAGATAACTTTTCCTATGCTTTAAAAACAAGTCCTTGTGAAAATGCTTATAAGGGAGAACTTTGTACTCATTTAACTAATTGCCAAATAACTTATCCTAATTATAATTTGTTGGTTAATATGGGGGTATGTGACTATGTTGGTGTACCGTTAGAAAATATTGATGATAAATCTGATGCCATTTTAGTTGCTCTTTATTATCAGCCTATTGAAAATATTTCAGAAGTAACGTCATTATTTCTATTGTTCAGTGGCATGATAAAAAAAGAGATGGAAAAACAAGTACTCATTAACGAGCTTAAAACAAGAAATAAAATCATTGAAGAAAGTAAAGAGGCGATTATTGTTTGCGACAAGAATAGAAATATTACCAGCGTGAACAAGGCATTTAGTAGAATCTCAGGTTATAGCTTTAAAGAGGTACAGGGAAAGAATCCACGAATATTTAATGCAGGTATTCATGATAAAAATTTTTACTATCAAATGTGGCAAGAGATTAATGATACAGGTGCTTGGTCTGGCGAAATATGGAATAAAAAGAAAAATGGAGTGATTTTCCCCGAATGGTTATCGATTAATAGTATTTATGATGAAAACAATAAGGTATCTAATTATGTAGGTTTCTTTTTTGATATTACTAATAAAAAAGAATCCGAAGCTAAAATTTTTAAGCAAGCCAATTTTGACATACTGACTGGAATCGCCAATCGCTTTTTATTTTTAGAAAAACTTACGTATGCTGTCAGCATTGCTAAATTAAATAATACTAAATACGCTATTCTTTACATGGATTTAGATTTATTTAAAGAGATCAATGATATCTATGGTCATGATCTTGGTGATGAATTGTTAATTCAAACCGCTGAACGTCTTCAATGTTATATCAAGTCAACAGATTCCGTTGCTCGAATTAGTGGTGATGGTTTTGCTATATTACTCAATAACATTGAAAATAATGAAATTATAAATAATATTGTTACCCGCATTCTCATTGGATTTAGTAAACCCTTTAACATAAGTAATGCTGTGCTTCGTTGTACCTTAAGTATTGGTATTGTGTCATTTTCTGGTGATGAAAACGATGTTGGTGAGCTAATGAAAAAAGGTGAAACCGCTATGTATCATGCAAAGGACAGCGGCAGAAACTCTTATAGCTATTTTACTCAAGACATGCAAAGTGTTGCTCGTCATCAATTGAATTTGAAACGTCAATTGATTGATGCAATAAAAAATAGACACTTGAGTGTTGTTTATCAACCAATTATTTCTATTAACGATGAAAAAATAAATAAATTTGAGGCACTTGTTCGTTGGAATCATCAAGGAGAATGGATTTCTCCGGTCGAGTTTATTCCCATTGCGGAAGAATTTTCTTTAATTGTAGAAATCGGGGAGTTTGTTTTATCTGAAGCCTGCATTCAGCTGAAAAAATTAAAGGATCAAGGGTTTAACGATATTGTTTTTAACATAAACCGTTCAATTTATGAAATTCCGTTGAATCAAAGCGAGAATGACCATTGGTTAACCATAATTAAAATTCATGGCTTAGAGCCTAGTGATGTGTGCTTTGAATTAACAGAAAGCGCATTAGCACCAGACAAACGAAATAATGAAGTACTTTTTAACCAATTAAGAAGTGCTGGTTGTACTATTGCTTTAGATGATTTTGGCACTGGCTATTCATCATTAAGCTACTTGCGGCGAATTCCTGTTGACTATATAAAAATTGACAAATCTTTTATTAATGATATTTGCATTAATCATGAGGATAATGTTTTGGTCTCTACTATTATTGCTATGTCTAAAGCGTTAGGGAAAGAGGTTGTTGCTGAAGGTGTTGAAACAAAAGAGCAGTTACAATTACTAATAGAATTAGGGTGTGATTATATTCAAGGTTATTATTTTTCTAAGCCTTTACCCATTGAAAAACTGCAAAGTCTTTTAATGGATTTTTCATATTCATCTTTATTAAGTAGTCAATAATGTTTTTATCTAGACACTTTTTGGAATATAACATATTGTTATCAATGAATATATTTTATGTGTAATAATATGAAGCTACTAGATAAATTTCAAAATACAAATCGACTTTATGTGATATTACTCTTTCCTATTCTTGGCATTTTATTATTTGCTGCCATAGGCATAAAGGATAAAGCTTATTTTGTTGACGAAATGAAACAAATTGAGCAAATTACTCAATTAACAACCCAAATAACAGCGCTTTTACATGAAATACAAATAGAGAGAGGGAATACCTCTGTTTATATGTATAGTATAGGTACAAAGTTTTCAGATGAGTTAGCTCTTCAGCATCAAAAAACAGATGCTTTACGAGATAAGGTAACTCGATTATTAATTAATTTTAACGGTCAAGATAATAAAAATGGCTTTCAAGATCTATTGAAAAGCGCAATTAATGCACTTGAACAAATCCCCGTTATTCGCCAAGATGCATTTTTTTTGAATATGCCGATGTTAGATGCGATAAATTATTATAGTGATTTAAATGGTAAGTTTTTTAAAATTATTTCTATACTACCCAGTTTGTCAGAGGACAGTAGAATATCTAGGCTAAGTAATACTTACCTTGATCTTTTAAAAGGCAAAGAAAAAGCTGGGCAAGAAAGAGCAATTATTAGCGGTATATTAACAGCCCATAAATTTTCTCCTCACTTGTATTTACAAGCTATTTCTGTGTCAGCACAGCAACAAATGTATTTTGACAGTTTTTCTTTATCGGCATCTCCTAATTATTTAACCTTATTTGAAAAAATAGAATCATCTGTTGATAGCCAAAAAGTGGCAATTATCAGGCACTTTATTCATCAACAATTTTTTCAAAATCAATTTAAAGAAAAGATTGAAAATTTACACGATTCAATTGTGGATAGTAAGTTAGAATCTAACCCTTCTTCGGATGAATTTCAATCCAATGTATCACAATGGTTTACCTACAGTAGCAATAGAATTAATGCTTTAAAAGGGGTGGAAGATTCAATTTCTGCAGATTTACTTGCTCACACCCAACAAGCTAAATTTGATGCTTTTTATAGCTTAGTGTTCTACTCAGTATTAGTGATAATGGCTATTATCATGGCGCTTGTTATCCCTATTATTTTTAGAAAACTGCAGCGAAGTAGGAGAAAATTAAAAAATAATATTAATGAATTAAAGTTAACTCGAGATGAATTAGTACAAAGTGAAAAAATAGGTGCTCTTGGACGTATGGTTGCAGGCTTTGCCCACGAGGTGAATACGCCAATTGGTATTGCAGTAGGCTCAGTAAGCCAAATTCAACAAAGCTCAGCATGTTTAAATACCCTATTAAAACAAGAAGAGGTAGATGAGCAAGACTTGCTAGATAATATAAAGACGATTAGCACGGTATCTTCACTGGCATTATCTAACCTAAATCGTGCCGCAAGATTAGTTCAAAGCTTTAAACGTACCTCCGTCGATCAATTATCTGAAAAGGCTAGGCGTTATAACATTAAAGAAGTGCTTGATGATGTTCTTTTTACACTTAATAGCAAATTAATTAAACATAGAATTTCAGTTGAATTATCTTGCCCTACCGATTTGAATGTTTTTGGTCAGCCAGGGCGCTTTGACCAATTGCTTACTAATCTTATAATCAATAGTGTTGTGCATGCTTTTGATGATTTAATGAATAATGCATTAATTTCTATTGCGGTAAATCGTAACGACGATAACTTTATATGTTTAACTTATCGCGATAATGGTAAGGGTATGGAAACATCTGCGGTAGACAAAATATTTGAACCTTTTTTTACAACGTCACGTAATGATGGTACAGGATTAGGCATGTATATTTGTTATTGTATTGTTGTGAATGATATGCTGGGACACATTCGTTGCGAAAGTAGTTTGGGCAATGGCATTCTTTTTGAAATACTTTTTCCTCCTCAAGAAATTATGGGGTTGGAAAATGAAAATTAAATATCGTTTTTTACATGCTTAGCCCAAACTAGTGTTGTATTTGTTGTGGAGAAAATAAATGAAAATTATTAATAGAAATACAAATAAAAATAGTATTTCGGCTCCAACTAAAGATGTTTCAAGCCATTATGTATGGAAAGTATTAATTGTTGATGATGAAGAGGATGTTCGTACATTAACTAAGATTAATTTAAAAGATTTTGAATTTAATGGCCGTAAGCTGCTCTTTTTAGAAGCGGATTCAGCCACTTCAGCTAAGAAAATTTTATTAGAGCATAACGATATTGCATTGGCTTTAATTGATGTGGTGATGGAAACTGACGATGCTGGTTTGCAATTAGTTGAATATATTCGTAACGAACTTAACAGACATATGATCCGTTTAATTATACGAACTGGTCAGCCAGGTATCGCACCAGAGCGATACATCATTGATAATTTTGATATTGATGATTATAAAGATAAAACTGAACTGACAGTTGATAAGTTATACACTACGGTTCGCTCAGCAATTAAAGCTTATCGAGAACTAAAAGCGATTGATTTGAATAGAGTCGGTTTAAGAAAAATTATTGATGCTTCACCAGAAGTGTATCGAATTTCTAAGACGTCCTTGAGTGATTTTTTTGATGGTATATTATCGCAAATTGTTGGCCTTTGTCATTTAAACGAAAATGCGCTTATCTCTACAATTGATGGTATGGTTGCGACAATCAATGGAGAGGAAGTTAGAATTGAATCTGGTTTGGGGACACTTTGTCATAAGGAAGAGAATAGAAGCCGAATTGATAGTATTTCTCAACTGTGTATTGACATTATTTTAAATAAAGAACCCGCTACCAATTTACAGCAAGGGTCGCTTGTTTTACCTTTAACTATTGATGAACATACCGTTGGATTTGTCTACTTAGAATCTAACCATATATTGTCGCTAGAAGACAGAAACCTTATTGAAGTGTTTACTAATCAATGTGCAAACGCTTTGGAAACCCTTAAATTACACTTAAATTTGAAAATGGCTTATGGTCAAGCTATTGATACGCTCGCTGAAGTGGCGGAATTTAAAGATTCAACCACAGGTAAACATATTAACAGACTTGGAGCTTATACAGCTATTGTTGCAGAGGCGATGGGCATACCTCCAGATGAGGCACACCATTATGGCAAGGCAGCAATGCTTCATGACGTTGGTAAAGTGGGTATACCTGACAATATTTTACAAAAACCGAGTAAGTTGACAGCAGAAGAGTTTGAAATAATGAAACAGCATTCAGAGATTGGTGCTCAAATATTGAGTCATTCAGACAGTACTAAGCTGGCGCAAGGTGTTGCTTTATATCACCACGAACGCTGGGACGGCACAGGCTATCCTAAGGGGATTCCAAGTCAGCAACTTCCCTTAATCACTAGAATTGTTGCTGTAGTTGATGTTTTTGATGCTTTAGTCAGTAAACGACCATATAAAGAAGCATGGTCTCATGAAGATGCGCTAGAGGCTATTTTATCGGGTTCAGGTACTCAATTTGATCCGAATGTGGTTATGGTTTTTGTCAAACTGTACCATGACGGCATGTTAGATAATACTTTAGCAATGAACTAACTATATGAAAAATATAGTAATTACTTTTTTTAACTTTTAAACAAAATAAAATGAATAGCAAAAATATACACTTAACAGAAAAAAATAACCAGAATGAAAGAAGAAAACCTTCTGCATATTCTCAGTTATTTCATCCTTATTTTTCAATTGATAAGTATGCTTTAAACGACTTAATTTCTACAAAGCTACATTCCGATGATTTTATAGCCACACGTACCAGTTATATCACTATTCGCCTTTGGTTTATGTGTATGTTCTTTTCTTTGACTGTGCCTATTTTTTCTTTTTTTGATTTTATATTTTTTCCAAATAAAGAGGCTACATACCTTCTTGCTGCAAGAGTGGTGTTGTCAATTAGTCTTTTTATTTTAGCGCAATCATTAAAAGTATGGCCTTTGGTGCGTACTGCTAGAATAGTGATGCCACTGGCTTTTTTGTTACCTATGGTGTTTTTTGTTGTTAGTATGTTGATTATAAAGGATATTCCTGTCGATGTGGTGCCAAGCATATTTAGTATGATGCCTTACTTTATATTGGCTATGCTAGGGTTATTTCCATTAACCATTAGCGGTGGTCTTTTTATTGTTGCTTGTGTGTTTACGCCCTTTGTTATTTATAAATTATTGATAGTTAAACAACCTTTTTGGTTGTTTTTTAATGATGTTTGGTTATTTATGTTATTTGCGGGTATCAGTTTGTGGCTGCAAGTAGGGCAATTATCAATGTTGATGAAACTTTATCGGGAATCAACCATAGACCCGTTAACAAAACTCATCAATCGCAGGGTACTTTTAAGATTGGCGCAAAGAAGCCATGAATACCATAAAATGTACTCGGTTATTATGTTTGATTTAGACCGGTTTAAACGTATTAATGATAATTATGGTCACGCCATTGGAGATAAGTTTTTAGTTGATATTGCCCAAGTTATTCAAAAGGAATTGAAAAAAACCGACGTTGTTGCCCGTTTTGGTGGAGAGGAGTTTGTTGCAATATTACCTAAAACCGAGCTAAATGAGGCTAAGCTAATAGCGAATAAAGTCGCTATTGCTATCAGTCGCCAAATTATTGTTTTAGATGACGGTACCGAATTAAGCATAACTGCCAGTGTTGGAGTTACTCAAAGAAAACAGGAAGAGAATATTGATGATGTGTTAAAAAGGGCGGATGATTTTTTATATTTTGCTAAAGAAAATGGTAGAGACTTAGTTATTACAGATCATGATTATGTTCAAGCTAGTGCATAATTTGTTGATAGCACTAAGATGACTTAATTTGTTGATAGCACTAAGATGACTTAATTTGTTGATAGCACTAAGATGACTTAATTTGCATAGCATTTATTGTGCTGAAAAGTTCCAGGCAATAAAACGACTTGTTTTTTGGCCTTGTGCCATGTTAACTACTTTGACTTGTGATGCTTGAGCTTTTTTTAGAAAAAGTTTTATTTTAGGTAAATTATCTTTTTTAGAGATTAAACAAGTAAACCAATGTACTTGATTTTGATACTTTTTACTCTCACTAATCATTTTACGGATAAAGGCTACTTCGCCGCCATGGCACCATAATTCTGCTTTTTGTCCACCGAAATTTAAGGCTTTTCCATTAATTTTTTTCTTACCTTTTTGTAAATTCTGCCACTTTCGATTAGTGCCAGTATTTGCATCTTCTATGGATTGATGAAATGGTGGATTGCACATTGTTACATGATAGTATTCTTTTGCGTTGATAATACCGTGAAAAATGTTGTCTCTATTTTTTTGTAGACGACAAGTAACATATTTGGCGATAGTCTTATTCCTATTAACATTGGTGTTAGCTGAATCGACAGAAACAGGATCAATATCAGAAGCAACAAACTGCCATCCGTATTCACGTGCACCTAAAATGGGATAAATACAGCTGGCCCCAGTGCCAATGTCTAGTATTGATATTGGCTTTGTGGTTATGCCACTTTCTTTTAATAAATCAGCAATATAATGAATATAATCAACACGTCCAGGAATAGGAGGGCACAAATACCCTTGTGGGAAGTCCCAATACTCTATTTGATAATATGCTTTTAATAAGGCTTCATTTAATGCTTTTACCGCATTAGCATTGCTAAAATCGATAGTATTTTGTTGATTATATTTATTTTTTATAATTAACGCAGATAGCGGTGGATGCGCCTTTATCAGCTTAGCAAAGTCGTAGCCAGAGCGGTGTATATTACGGGGGTGCAGTGCAGTTTTTATAGTCATTATTTAGGTTTATCACCCACTTTAAAATAACCGTTACTGGTAAATTGCACTACTTGTTGACGTTTTTTACCAATAAGAATTGGGCCATCATCCATAAAGAGGAAATTTTTCCAACAGCGTTTAAATACTGCCCAAGTTGTTTCAATAACATTGTCTCTGTTTGAACAATAGTAAACGACAGTATTATTATCCCAATTAATATGTGAGTTGATTAGCTCAGGTAAATTTTTATCGTTACTATCCCAAATGCCTTCCCATTTTCCTTGTTCAACCCAATTGCTTTTATCAAAAGGCCAGTCACCTTTTTTGAAAAAATCAGGATGATCAACCTGGCGACTAATAAAAGTATCCCATAATACATTGGCGCGATCTTTATCCATAGGTTTGATTTTTGCTAAATCAATTTCACTTATAGGAAGACTCTTATGTTTAAAAATCCATGCATTTTTCAATTGTTCCAATGGAATATAGCTCATTCATTCGGCTCTGTGATAATACTAAGGCATATAAATGGATTATACGGGAGTCAGTATGTATTTATAAAGAAATTGAATGATTTTTTTAAGTAAAACCATAAAGAATGACAAGTGATAAATTATCAAACAAGCTCATGGACTTGTTATGTGAGAAAATTCAGTCAATACTAAAACAAATTTGATTAAATAAGCTATCACAGCAATCGTTTTAGCCGCATCAGATAGATAAAGAGATTTTTTGTATTTGCAGCGTAATTATAACGTTTTACGCTAAATCAATGCCGAGGCGTTAATTTCAACTATTCAGAACCCTAAGAGATAGCATCATGGATAAATACCTTATTACTAAAAATGAAATTGAACAAATGGAGGGGGTTTCCAAAACTCATTTTCTTAATGAAAATGCACAAAGAGTTAATAAATCACTTGGTGATCATACTGGCTTAACAGGTTTTGGCTTCCATATCATTGAGATTCAGCCAGGCTATGACTCTACAGAACTTCATAAGCATTACCATGAGGATGAATGTGTTTATATTCTTGAAGGCGAAGCGATTGCTGAAATAGGTGGGGAAACTTACGTTGTAAAAACGGGCGATTTTATTGGTTATCGTGCTGATGGTTTAGCTCACAAGTTAACCAATAATGGCGATTGTGTCTTAAAGTGTATTGTCGTCGGCCAACGGTTGGATCACGATGTCGCTGATTATACAAATATTAACAAACGCATTTATCGCAATAAGGGGGTAAAGTGGAATTTGGTAAATATTGATAATATTGAAGAGCCTGTTGCGGGTAAGAAATAAGTAGTGACAAAATTAGTGCTTGTTTGCAGAACAGTGCAGCGGACACCTGTTTTAATCTTTTTGGCTTAATATAGCCTTTTGGTACTTTTTTAAACAGGAGTAGTACAAGGATACAGCTAAAAATTTAGCATTGATGACTATCCATTGCATTGTTTTCATAAATCCGTATTATGCGCGACTTTCACTATTATTTTCAGCTGATACAAGCTCGTATTTCTGTCAATATATCATCAATCAGAGTGTGTAAATTTTAATGAGAAAGTTGTTGTCGTCACCTGTACAAATGCCATTATCTGCTGCAGAAAATCAGATTTATCAAAATACACTTAAATATGTTACTCCCTTAAGTTTGAACTTAATGGCAGTTAAAGTACTAAATAGGCCCGAAGACTTCACTGGCTGGTGTGGCGAAGTCATACGATTATGCCGTGAAGATCTTAAAATTGAATTGTTAGATGATGAACAATTTGCCCCGTTAAAGAAGTTAGAGCAAACACTTGAAGAGGGCTTTACAATCGGCCAATGTAAAATGGCTCGAATTGCCCCTTGGCCTATATTTGTTGATTTTATCGAACAACAGAACACCTTGCACGCTTTAGATGAACGTTTACGTCTTCTTGATTATATTAATAAGTATTGCCAAAAATCTTTAGCTGATTTATCTGTTGAAGATCGTTTAGCTTTTGCAGGTAAACATACCAAACAGCACAACTACCAAACATATGACTTTGATATTGAGTGGTTTGCTAGTACTAAAGGAGCTAAAGTTTTTCACGCTTTGCTTGAGCAATATCCTGAAAAATTTGATGCAGCGTTATCACATATTCCATTAGTTGGAGATGTGAATTATGAGCATTATCAAATGTTTGTAAATGATTTTAAGCAAATAATTCAAGCGTATACGCAAGAAAACTCTCAGGGTAATAGTACCCAAACTAAAGCCCCTTTGGCCGTAGCTACCCGTTTATTAGCGATGCGACGTCCAGATCAATTTATCGCCTTAAATAATAATAAAATTGACCTGCTGTGCAAAGGGCTATCCATTGTTAAATTCTCAAATACTGATTTTTCATCCTATTGGCATGACATGATTGGTACGTTACGTACTTTTCCTTGGTGGAATCAAGCTAAACCTCTACCTTTGGCTGAAAGCAGTTCTGATAGTGCCATTGAAATAAGTGCTGAACATGACGCAACATCCATTGAACAAGGAAATCATGTGGCTAGCCGTGAATTTACGTTATGGAATAACCGAGCGATTTTAATTGATTTATTTTTATTTGCTGATCCCACGTTATCACAGAACTCAAATTATGTTCGCGCGCGCGATAAAGCGCTGAATAAGTCAGTGAATAAGTTACAGTCAAAATCATGCACTACCATGAGAAAGAAGAGTATTGAGTCTATCGAATCTTTGGTTGATAAAGCGCTTATGGCAGAAGATTTACCTGAGTATATGATTTCTAAGCGAGACTCTATTATTACTCAAGTAAAAAAAGGGCAAAGTGTTGAAAAAGCTATTAGTTTAATGCGTGCTATTTTTGGTTAAATTTATCCTTTCAATATAGGAAAGTTAGTATTTTATGTGCGTTATCTAGCAAAAATAAATACCCACTTTACCGCTTAATACTTTGTGTCCGTTTTATACTAAACGGACACCCTAATGTCCGAACGGACAATTTAAACAATTAAAAACGGACACCTAAATTGTTTAGTTAAAATAATTCCTCTATTTAACAATATCTTATTTTTTATTTCAGTGTTGGCATAGTACTAGCTGTAGTGATGGTATGTATAACTATAGCGAAGTAAATATGATTAGCTCTACCGCAGGACAAGACGAAATAATTAGTAAAGTACCATCTCAAAAACCTTGGTTAAAAATATTCATAAGTGTTTTTTTTGTCGTTATAGCTATTTGGTTATTTTTACCTATATTACAACAATGGACAAACGGAATTCCAAGTATTGATTCAAAAACAGTGACAAGTGCAACGGTTTTTAAAGGAACACTCATTCGGGATGTAGCCGTTAACGGTAAGCTAGTAGCAGCTAATGCACCAACATTATATAGTTCTGAAGCTGGGCAGGTTACATTATTAAAAAAGCCGGGTGATATTGTTGAAAAAGGGGATATAGTCGCTAGTGTATTAAGTCCTGAACTTCAATCAATAATTCAACAAGCTACAGCAAAACTAGAAAGCCTTAGAATTGATGTTAGACGTGGTGAATTACGTGATTTGGAGTCTCAAATTGATCTTGAACAAGTGCTTGATACTGCAAGGGTACGGAGTAATGCCAGTAAAAGAGAGCTAGCACGTGCAGAGCTATCATTTGAAAAACAAGTGGTTAGTGAACTCTATTTGGTCAGTCAAAGAGATGAAAACACAGAAAATCAACTTTTGTTACAACACGCACAAAAACGCGTTGAATTGGCAATTAAGCGCCTTGAGTTTGAAAATAAAACGCGAGAAATTGCTGTAGAAAGCCAACAATTAGTCGTAGATGAACTTCGTCGTCGTGTTGAACTATTGAGTATTCGCACACCCGTTAACGGCATTGTTGGTAATTGGTTAGTACAAAAAAAAGAACGTGTTAATGCTTCACAACCTGTTATGACAATCGTTGATTTAAGTTTATATGAAGCAGAGATTAACGTTCCTGAATTTTATGCAGATGATTTAGGTTTAGGGCTTGATGTAAAAATGACAATTTCAGGTAAGTCCCTTGTAGGTAAAATTATTTCAATTTCACCTGAGGTGAAAAATAACCAAGTTATAGTAAGGGTTTCGGTTGTCAACAAAGAAGGGCTTCAGTTACGCCAAAACCAAAGGTTGAATGCACGGATTGAATTTGAAAACAAAGAAAATGTGTTAATGGTTAAGCGTGGTAGTTTTCAAGGCAGTCACGGCGGCCAAGCCGTTTATTTAATTAACGGAAATAATGCGAGTTTAACACCTATTTCAATAGGCTCTCAAAGTGTTGAGCATGTTGAAATAGTGTCAGGGTTAAAAGTAGACGATAGCATTATCATATCATCAACAGAACTGTTTGATGCCCATTCAACAATATTACTTAATTAATCAACATGTTAACCAGCAAGTTAACTATTAAATTAGACAAGTTATTATATTAACGAACAAGAAAAATATTAAGGAAGAATTATGCTTAACATGAAAAATATTAGCCGAATTTATCGTAGCGACACTATTCAAACTCATGCATTGCGAGATTTTAACTTACAAGTTAATGCCGGAGAATTTGTCGCTGTTACAGGGCCTTCTGGTTCTGGCAAATCTACCTTTTTAAATGTAGCAGGGTTATTAGATAGTTTTGACCAAGGCACGTATGAATTAGATGGCATAAATATACAAGGATTAAATGATGATGAATTATCACGCTTACGTAATGAAAAGATTGGTTTTATTTTTCAAAACTATAATCTCATTCCCGACTTTTCTCTTTTTGATAATATTGATATGCCATTACGCTATCGCGGTTTTAATGCTGCAGAGAGAAAGCGCCGCATTAATAGTGCTTTGGAGCAGGTTGGTTTAGTTAGCCGAGCGAGTTATTTACCTAGCCAATTATCTGGTGGGCAACAGCAACGTGTTGCTATTGCGAGAGCCTTAGCGGGGCAGCCAAAAATACTATTAGCTGATGAACCAACAGGTAACCTTGACTCTTTAATGGCACGGCAAGTAATGGAGTTACTCCATACGCTAAATGCTGCAGGTAGTACCATTGTTATGGTAACTCATGACCCTGATCAAGCTCGATCAATAGGTCGAAATGTACAGGTTATCGATGGACAAATAACCGACCATAGTATTTATTCACCGTTAAATCACAATGCACCCATTGAAATGAAAGTTTAAGGACATTGTCATGGAAATGTTTAATTATTACCTAAAATTGAGTTTTCGGAATTTAATCCGTAATCAATTGTTTTTTATTTTAATGATCTCAACCTTAGCGGTAGGCGTTGGTATTTTTTTAGCGAATATCGCCATTATAAAATCGATGTCCTCAGACCCAATTCCTTATAAAAGCGATCGTATTTTTAATGTGTCACTTAATATTTGGCCACTGGACAACCCTGATGCAGAATTAATTGAAGTTATGCGATACAACGATGCTATGCATATTTTAAAAAATGACATAGCAACTAATACTATGGTGCATTATCAATCAAAAGTTTACACCAGAGATATTAATGCTAAAAGTCTAACGCGCCACCAAGCAGTAGTAAGAGCTACCACTCCTGGGTTTTTCCCGTTAACTGATGCGCTTTTTGCTTTTGGCGGTGCTTGGCAGCAAGACTATGCTAAGCAGATTGTTATTGGTGATACGTTTAATCAACAAGTTTTTGGTGGTGGCAATAGTGTAGGTAAAACCCTTGAAATTGATGGTAAACCTTTTGAAATTGTTGGTGTGCTAAAACCATGGAATTTAAAACCTGCTTTTTATAAGGCTGCATTTGAGCAAGCATTTGAACCGACCGATGACATTTATGCCCCCATTGAAACGGCAATGGATAATGAATGGGCTATAGATTTGAGAAACATGTCAACTGATCGAATTAATTCAGTGTCTGATAACCGTGGAAAAAATGGATTCTTTATTCAAGCTTTTGTACAGCTCGATACGCTTGAGCAGAAGAGTTTAATGCAACAATACCTAGATAATTACTCACAACACCGTAAAGCACAAGGTGAATATTTACGCGCTAATGAGAACCGTTTATTGGATGTAAATGAATGGCTGACACACCAAAAGGTTGTTGATGAACGCATGTTGGCCTTCGCTTTAGCTAGTTCACTCTTTTTAGCTGTCTGTATTTTTAATGCCAGTAGCTTATTACTCGCTCGTTATCATAGCGCAAGATTTGAAACAGGACTCAGACGTGCAGTAGGTGCTCGAATGAAAGATGTTTTCTATCAAGGCGTTGTTGAAAGCATGTTGATTGGGTTATGTTGCGCGGTATTAACACTTTTATTTGGTTGGTTGTTTCTGCAAATATCAATGACATTATTTCCAGCACTAAAACAAACTAGCGATATAGACATAACATTACTATTGATGGGGATTGCCATTGCGTTAATCACTTCATTTATTAGCATGTTATATCCGTTAATTCGTTCCTGTAGAACGTCTTTGTCAACTACGTTGAAGTAAGGTATTACCATGAATATTAAAGCATTATTGAAGGCGTTACGTCTTCGGAAATTCGCCACAACATTATTAATACTACAACTTAGTTTAACCATAGGTTTAATGGTTAATACCGTTATATTAACGACGAGCACGATTGAAAAACTCAATAAGCCATTAGGCTTTGACGTTGAACAGCTTATAACCGTTGATTTAATGCCAACCTCTGGTGCCTATCGTGATACCGATTATTACCAATCGATTACCCGGCAAGATATTGCAAAAATATCAGCGATAGACGGTGTTATTAGCGCGGCTCATTATAACCAATTACCAATTCAACGAGGAGGTTGGAACGGTAATATGCAAGCTGCTGACTTCCCTGAAGATGCTGTTTTGCCTGCGGAATTACGTTATGTACCGCAGTTTTACAGTAGTAAAATTGGATTGGAAAATTTAGGCGTGGAAATTATTGAAGGGAGAAGTCTCACTGATGCAGATGACATAACCAAGGATTTTTATAGCTTGCAAGATAGAGATCAAATAGAACAAAATATTATTATTACGCAGTCATTAGCTAAAGCCATATTCCCAAATAAATCAGCGTTAGGTGAACTAACGAATAATGGACGAGTGATAGGTATTGCACGTGATTTTAGTATTAGCCCTTCACGTAAAGGTATTGATAAGAGTTTTGGTTTATTTGGCAACTTCATGTTTTCACAGTCAGATTATGAGCAACATTATGTTGTACGTGTTGAGCCTGGAAAATTAGCACAGGTGCAAGCTAAGCTTAGCGACACTATTTTATCTGTACAAGCAGAACGTGACATTATACGCGTGCAAAGTATGGCAGAGCGATTGAAAAATTTTTACAGTCAAGATGCGGGTCTAGCGAGCTTGTTTGGTATGTTGTCGTTATTAATGATTGTAGTGACAGTTGTTAGTAGCTTTGCCCATGCACATTTTCATGTTACTCAGCAACGCAAATTTATTGGCATACGCCGTGCATTAGGCGCCCGTAAAAAAGATATTATGCTTTATGTTTTTAGTGAAAACTGGATATTAACAATTGGTGCTAGTTTATTGGGTATTGCCACTATGATTGGCTTAAATATCGCGCTATCGCAAGTGATCACTATCGAAAAACCTACGGCATTACTGTATGCTTTAGCCGTATCAGTTGTGTTTATTGCAGGTTCATTAGCCACTTGGCTTCCTGCTTATAAAACAACAAAAGTATCACCTGTTATTGCAACTAAAACACTGTAATTCAGCGTTAGCTGTTATTCATGATGGCAGCTTTATATAAAATATAAAAAGAAGAACTACCAAGGTTTGAGAGAATGAAGCGAATATTAGTAGTAGATGACAATCCAGATATTTTAGACGCATTAGATTTATTACTTAGTTTGCATAACTATCAAGTAACGACTGCTGGTAATATTAAAGAAGCGGTTATTACTACAACACATCAACGTATTGATTTAATTATTCAAGACATGAATTTTAGCCAAGGCACTACGTCTGGTGAAGAAGGCAAGTCACTTTTCTATCAATTAAAAGCAATTGCGCCCAATACACCCATTATTGTTATTACTGCTTGGAGCCAGCTTGAAACTGCCATCGAACTAGTTAAAGCAGGCGCTTCAGATTATTTGCCTAAACCATGGGATGATGTGAAATTACTCGATATAATTGAGAAAAACATTGCAATCAACTCTGCAGAACTCGCAACCATCTCAAGTAAAAAATCAATTCATAAAAAGAACATATCCACGCCTTTTATTGTTGAAAGCGAGCCAATGAAAAAGCTGGTAGCAATGGCTGACAAAGTAGCTAATAGTGATATTAGTGTGTTAATTACAGGGGCAAATGGTAGTGGCAAAGAACGTATTGCCGATTATATCCACCAAAACTCCCCTCGCCAGGCTAACCCTTTCATTAAAGTGAATATGGGTGCATTAGCAAGTGAATTGATGGAAGCAGAATTATTCGGTGCTGAAAAAGGTGCCTACACTGGTGCAACGACAAAGCGAGAAGGTCGTTTTGAAGTCGCAAATGGTGGTACTTTGTTTTTAGATGAAATTGGTAATTTGTCTTTGTCAGGGCAAATGAAATTATTACGAGTATTACAAACGGGGCAGTTTGAACGAGTGGGTTCTAGTGAAACCATTAGCGTAGATGTTCGTGTGATTAGTGCCACTAACAGTAATTTACAACAAGCTATTGCAGAAAATACCTTTCGTGAAGATTTATACTATAGGTTAAACGTAGTAGAACTCAATTTACCCCCACTTGCTCAACGGCAAGATGACATTATACCGTTAGCACAACATTTTGTATCGGGTAGCCATCAGTTAAGTGAGCTGGCTGCTAAATTACTTAAACAACAACCTTGGCATGGCAACGTCCGCGAGTTAGAAAATCACTGTCAAAGGGCAATGGTTCTGTGTGCTGATGATTTATTGTTACCTGAGCATTTTATGCTTTGTGACGTCAGGGATACCTCATCATTGCATAGGGAAAATTTCACTAACTCAAATTCTGACTCTATTTCCACTACAACAGTAAATGTTGATGATCATAAAAATAATTTGAAAGCCGTATTAGATAAACATCAATGGGTTATTTCACGAGCAGCCAATGAATTGGGATTAAGTCGGCAAGCCTTATATAGGCGTATTGAAAAATATCAACTTAATCAAACCAAAGAGCAATAAATGCGATTAATTATTTTATTAGGTTTATTACATAGTGCATTAATATTACTGGTCTACTATTGCGTTGAACAACACCCCACTTATGTTGGTTTGTTAATAGCTATATCATTATTGGTGACATATTTATTATTTAAAAAACTATATGATCGTCACCGGAGTATTTTATTAAGCTTAGATCAAGGCTTACAAAGTTTACGTGACAATGATTTTTCGGTGAGTTTAAATCAACAAAAAGAATCGAATTACAACGTACTCGTTGATACCTTTAATCAAACCAGTAATAAATTGCGTGAAGAGCGACAGCGATTATACCAACGCGAAATGATGTTGGATAAAGTATTAAACACATCTCCAATGGTGACTGTTTTAGTTGATCACCGTGATACTATTACTTTTACTAACCATAGTGCACAGCAAGCTTTTGAATTAAAACAATCTATTGTCGGGCTTAAATGGAGCAAATTACTTGAATCATTAGCGCCAGAGTTTCAACAGGCATTAAAGCATCAAGGGGAGTCAATTTTCACCATAACCGACAAGCAAGGAACACAACAAGCTTGGCATGTAACTAATTCAAGAGTCGTTATTCATCAAGCACAACATCAATTATTGATATTAAAAACCATTACACAAGAATTATCAAAACAAGAAGTAGCTACATGGAAAAAAGTGATCAGCGTCATCAGTCACGAACTTAATAACTCTATTGCGCCAATAAGCTCTATGTGTCACAGCGGTGAATTATTGGCTAAAAACTTAGATGAACCTAGACTCGATAGAGTATTTAAAACAATTGGTGGTAGAGTAAATCATCTCAATGATTTTATTAAAGGATATACGACACTCACTAAAGTAAAAGTACCGGACAAACAACCATTCCATTGGCGTGTATTAATTGAGCCGATTAAAGTTTTATATTCATTTACCCTTTTAACAGCTTTGCCTGAAGCAAAAATTAATGCGGATATAGTTCAGCTTGAGCAGGTATTGATAAATATCCTAAAAAATGCCCATGAAGCAGACCCTTCAGGCAATGTTACAATGAGCTTTACAGAGTGTAACCACGAAGTTGAATTGACTATTAATGATCAGGGGAAGGGCATGTCGGCAGAAGTTTTACAAAACGCTTTACTTCCTTTCTATTCGACAAAACACTCAGGTACAGGGCTTGGTTTAGCTTTATGTCGAGAGATCATCGAAGTACACCAAGGAAGACTAGTGTTTAAAAATATTGAGACTGGTGGGTTAAGTGTCTTAATTATTTTACCTTTTCTAAATAATCAGCAAAGCTCAAATAGGCTCTAACGGTTAATTGATACCTCCTGCAAGTGATAAAGAACGATAAAATACCTAGCCCATGTGTTAGGAATTGTTGTTTAGATAAAAATGATGTTTGCCTAGGGTGCTATACCAACCTCACTAACTATGTGATCATTTCTACTTGCTAAAATCACCAACTACATCGTTATTTATTTAATAATTAGAACAACTAGTTATTGAAATAAATGCCTTGTATTTGGCAATTTTTTCTACGTATAAAATAGATCACTTAATTAATGAAATTGGTATTATAGAAGTTTATCCGAAATTATAAATTGGCGAGTTATGTCTGCAAAAGAAAGAAAAGAAATACTGAAACGTTGTAACCAAAAAATGCAATTATACCATTTTTATTAAATTTGTGATCTAATTGATTTTATTTTTCATACCTAATATCACAACTTATGAGTCCCTTTGATCACATCGACTTTAAATCCCTTATCGCAAAAGAAACCAATG